>JBEGOO010000260.1:0-8366 GCA_041182045.1 Verrucomicrobiota bacterium | reverse complement strand
ACTTCCCGGAGCCGGGCGGGCCGATCAGCAGGAGGTTGTGGCCGCCGGCCGCAGCGACCTCCACCGCCCGCCGCACCCCGAGCTGCCCTTTGACCTCGGTGAAGTCGGGCTGCTCGCCGAGCCCGGCGAACGCGAACGGGTCGGTGACGGTCGGCAAAGCTTGGAAGCCCGCTTCGCCCGAAAGGAACCGCAACGCCGCGTCGAGCGTGTCGACCGGCACGGCTTCGACGCCGTCGATCAACGCGGCCTCGTGGGCGGCGGCCCGGGGCAGGATGACGCCTTTGAGCCCGGCGCGTTTGGCGTAGGCCGCCAAGGCCACGCCCCCGCGGATCGGTCGGACCTGCCCGCTGAGCCCGAGTTCGCCCGCGAGGAGGTAGTGAGGCAGGCGCGTCTTGGAGATCTGCCCCGTCGAGGCGGCCAGCCCGACCGCGATCGGCAGGTCGTACATCGCGCCTTCCTTGCGCAGGTCTCCGGGCGCGAGGTTGATGGTGGTCACCGTCTCCGGCGGGCGGAGTCCCGTGTTGATCAGGGAGGAGATGACCCGGGTCTTGGACTCCTTGACCGCGGTGTCGGGCAGGCCGACTAGGAAGATCTCCAGTTCCCCGTACTCCCCGGTGTTGACCTCGATCTCGACGGCGACGGCTTCCACCCCCACGAGGGCGCCGGAACGGATGGTGGCGAGCATCCCGGACGGCAGGGCGTCGGGGCGGGCCTGGCAAGGGGCGTTCGCCGGGGTCTTTCACCCCCTAGGAAGCCTCAGGCCGGGCCTGGGGTGTTCCTCGGAACTTGGCAACCCCGGGGTCTTTCGTCTGTCTCACTCCCTATCCCCGATGAACGCCCGGTTCCTCTCCCTTTTCCTTTTGGTCGCCGCCGCGTCGGCCGCCGAGATCGCGCCGTTTCTGGACAAGCACTGCCTGGAGTGCCACGACAGCCAGACCCGCAAGGGAAACTTCGACCTCGAGGCGCTGAAGTTCGCCCCGACCGACCCGCGCAACCTGGCCGCCTGGGTCAAGGTCCACGACCAGATCGCCACCGGCGAGATGCCTCCGGCCAAGAAGCCCCGCCCGGAGCTCGCCGCGCAGTCGGCCTACCTGTTCGACCTCAAGGGGAAACTCATCGCGGCCGACGAAGCCCGCGTCGCGACCGATGGTCGCACCGTCAAGCGTCGCCTGAATCGCTTCGAATACGAGAACACGCTGCGCGATCTCCTGGCCGCGCCGTGGTTGGACGTCCGTGAGTCGCTCCCGGAGGACACCGAAGCCCATCGTTTCAACAAGAGCGGGCAGGCCCTCGACGTCTCGCACGTGCAACTCGCCCGCTACCTCGCCACCGCCGAGGACGCCCTCCGCCAGGTGCTCGTCGCCTCCGCCGAGAAGCTGCCCGCCACCCCGCGCCGCTACTACGCCCGCGACCAGGGCAGCTATGTCGGCCCGATGAAGTTCTCCGTCTTCAACCAGGCGCCCGAACGGGCCACCTTCCCGACGATGGGCTACGCGGCCCAGCCCGACGTCCGCGCCGGCAAGGCGCCGACGACGGTGGGCAAGGCCGATCCCGCGGCCCGCGAGCTCGAGGGCGTCGGCGTCGTCGCCAGCGCCTACGAACCGATCGAGCCGAAGTTCAGCGCCTTCAAGGCCCCCGTCTCCGGGCGCTATCGGATCAAGCTCTGCGGCCACACCGTCTGGGTCGGGCCCGGCGACGCGAAGCGTTGGTTCATCCCGAATCTCGACAACGTCACCAAGGGCCGCCGCCCCGAGCCGGTGACCGTCTACGCGCTCACGCCGCCGCGCGTGCTGCGTCGCGTCGCCAACATCGACCTCAACCCCGAGGTGACCGTCGCCGACATCGACGTGCTCCTCGAGGCCGGCGAGTCCCTCCAGGTCGACGCCGTGCGTTTCTTCCGCTCGCGTCCGGGCGCGGGGCGCTTCCAGAACCCGTTGGCGACCGCGGAGGGCCAGCCCGGGATGGTGATGCGCTGGATCGAGGTCGAGGGGCCGATCTACGACCGCTGGCCCACCGCGGCTTACCAGGCCTTGTTCGACGACCTGCCGGCTCGCAAGACCGACGCCACCCCGTTGAAGGTGGAGGTGACCCCCAAGGACGCGGCCAAGGATGCGGAACGGCTCCTGCGTCGCTTCGTCCAGCAGGCTTATCGTCGTCCGGTCACCCCGGCCGAGGAGACGCGTTTCCTGCCGGTGATCCAGAACGCGCTCAAGACCGGCAGCTCCTTCGCCGAGGCGATGGTCGCGGGCTACACCGCAGTCCTCAGCTCGCCGGGCTTCCTTTACCTGCAGGATAAGCCGGGTCGCCTCGATGACGTGGCCTTGGCCGAGCGGCTGAGCTTCTTCCTCTGGAACTCCGCCCCCGACGCCGAGCTCCGCCGGCTCGCCGCGGAGGGCAAGCTCCGTCAGCCCGCCGTGCTCCAGGCGCAGGTGGACCGTCTGCTCGCCGACCCGCGTTCCCGGCGTTTCGTGGACGCGTTCCTCGATTACTGGCTCGACCTGCGGAAGGCCGGCGTGACCAATCCCGACGAGAATCTCTACCCGGACTACTACCTGGACGACCACCTCGCGGAGTCCTGCGTCGACGAGAGCCGCGCGTTCTTCGCGGAACTGCTGCGCGGGGACCTGCCGGCGCGCCACGTCGTCGCGTCGGACTTCGTCTTCGTGAACGAACGCCTCGCCGCGCTGTATGGTCTGCCCGGCGTCGTCGGGGCGCAGCTCCGCAAGGTCGCGTTGCCCAAGGCCAGCGTCCGCGGCGGTTTCCTCACGCAGGCCAGCGTGCTCAAGGTCACGGCCAACGGCACCACCACCTCGCCCGTCGTCCGCGGCGCCTGGATCATGGAGCGCCTGCTCGGCCGCAAGCCGCCGGCCCCGCCGCCCAGCGTGCCCGCCGTGGAGCCCGACATCCGAGGCGCGACGACGATCCGGCAGCAGCTCGACCGGCATCGCACCCAGGAGTCCTGTTCCGCCTGTCACACCAAGATCGACCCGCCCGGTTTCGCCCTGGAGAGTTTCGACATCTTCGGCGGCTTCCGGACGAACTACCGGGCCATCGACGGCAAGACCAAGGACGTCGGCATCGGCAAGAACGGGCAGAAGTTCGCCTTCCATCAGGCGCTGCCGGTCGAGCCCCAAGGACAGTTGGGCAAGCGCAACTTCGCCGAGATCCGCGAGTTCAAGGCCGTCGTCCTGCAGGATGAACGCCAGCTCGCCCGCAACCTCGTCGGCCAGTTCACGGTCTTCGCCACCGGCGCCCCGGTCGGCTTCGCCGATCGTCCGAAGGTCGAAGCCATCCTGGATGCCGCCGCCGCCCGCGGGTATGGCGTCCGGAGCCTCGTCCACGGGCTTGTCACCAGCGACCTCTTCCTCAACAAGTAATCCGTCCCCATGAGCACCTCCTCCGGCTTCACCCCTGCCCAGGCCCCGCGCGTCGCCTTCCGCCGCGCCTTGGATCGTCGCCGCTTCCTCGCCGGCACGGGCGTCCTGCTGGCCTTGCCGCTGCTGGATTCGATGACCCCGGCTTTCGCCGCCGCGCCCGCCGCAACCGGCAACCCGGGGGGCAAACCCCGCCGCATGCTGGGCATCTGCAACAACCTCGGTCTCGTGCCGGAGAATTTCTTCCCCAAGGGCGCCGGCGCCGATTACAAATCCTCGGTCTACCTCGATCACCTCCAGGAGCACCGCCGCGATTTCTCGGTCTTCTCCGGCGTGTCGCACCCGGACGTCGACGGTGGCCACCCGGCCGACAACTGCTTCCTGACCGCCGCCCCGCATCCGAGCAGCGGTGGCTTCCGCAACACCATCTCCCTCGACCAGTTCGTCGCGGAGCGGGTGGGGCACCTGACCCGTTTCCCGTCCATGACCCTGGGCGTGAATTGCGCCCGCGGCTCCCGCAGCCTTTCCTGGACCGCCGGCGGCATCATGATCCCGACCGAGGAGAAGCCCTCGGAAGTGTTCCGCCGCATGTTCATGGGCGGTTCCCCGAAGGAGGTCGCCGCCGCCCAGCGTCGCCTCGAGCTCGGCCAGAGCATCCTGGACGCCGTCGGCGGCCAGGCCGGCGACCTCGGTCGCACGCTCGGCGCGCAGGATCGCGACCGCCTCGACCAGTATTACACCAGCGTCCGCGAACTGGAACGCCGCATGCAGATGTCCAAGGAATGGGAGCGCAAGCCGCGCCCGGTCGCCACACGCCCGGCGCCCCTCGACCCGGCCAGCCCGAAGGAGTACATGGACAAGGTCCGCCTGATGTACGACATGGCCCGCCTGTGCTTCGAGACCGATTCCTCCCGCGCGGTGACCCTCATGCTCGACAGCGTGAACTCCCCCGCGATCGAGCTCGACCACGAGCACACCACCAGCGACGGCTACCACAACCTCTCGCACCACGGCCGCTCGGCCCAGAAGCTGGCCCAGCTCAAGGCCATCGACGAGTGGCACATGAAGCTGCTCGCGAAGCTGATGACCGACCTCAAGTCCGTGAAGGAGGAGGGCGACAACCTGCTGGACCGCACGATGATCCTCTACGGCTCCAACCTCGGCAACGCCAACACGCACGTGACCACGAACTTGCCGACGATCTTCGCGGGCGGCGGGTTCCGCCATGGCGAGCACCACGTCTTCGACAGCGAGCGCAACTACCCGCTGCCGAACCTCTTCGTCTCCATGCTCCAGCGCATGGGCCTTGAGGCCGACAAGTTCGCCTCGTCGACCGGTTCGATGCGCGGCCTGCGGATGGTCGGCTAAGCCCGCCGAGCCTCAGTCGTCGTCATCGTCCAGCTCCGGGTCGAGGACCAGGCCGAGGGCCGCGAGACCGCGGCCATGCGGGCCGGCCCATTCCGCGGGATAGCGTTCACCCGGGCGGGTCTGCGTCCAGATCGCGCGGTTCAACGTGTCCTCGTGGATGAGGTCCGGGCGGGAGAAATCCATCTTCTCCATGCGGGCGAGGATGAGCTCGTCGCTGGTACGCGTCGGCAGCCAACCGGCCGTCTTCGGCTTGGGCTTAGGCCGCGCCTCGTTGAGCGGCGCCCCCGCGGGCAGGTGCTTGAACGGCTCCAGATCGGCCTGCTCCGCGAAGCAATCCTCCATGGTGGGGGAGGCGGCCACCACCTGGTTGAGGGGCTGTAGTCCGAGGATGCGGCACATCGTGTGCAGCACCGAAGTCTGGTTGTAGAATTTGCTGATCACCGCCCCACGCTTGGCCCAGGGGCTGATGACGAAGCAGAAGGACCGGTGGCCATCGACGTGGTCCCCGCCGGTCTGCGGGTCGTCCTCGTTGACGAAGATCGCCATCTCGCCCCAGAAGCGGCTATGGGAGAGGCCTTCGACGACGCGGCCCAGGGCCAGGTCGTTGTCGGCCAGGTAGGAGTTCGGGGTCAGTTCGGAGGCGGTATGGTCGTTGGGCAGGTAGATGATCGTCAGGTCGGGGAAGGTGCCCTTGCGCTCGAAGTCGGCCAGCTCCTTGAGGAACGCGTCGGCGCGCACCTGGTCGGGGATGGACATCTCCCAGCCGGGGAAGTCCTTGCTGCTGTATTTGCGCAACGTCTCGATCTGGTAGCTCGAGGCGAACGCCGCCCGGCCGTCCTGGTTCTTCCAGGCGCCGAAGAAGTCGGCGTAGGACTTGCCTTTCAGCTTCACGGTGTAGTCCATCTCGCCGTAGTTGCGGAAGGATTTCCCGCCCAGCAGGGCGTGGTCCCAGAGGAAGCCGCAGCCCGCGTAGAACAGCGCGTCGGTGCCGAAGTCGTAACCGCAGCGGTAGCCGGTGCGGTCCTTCTCGCGGTACGGCCCCACGATCCCCTGCGTGCCCCAGGCATGGCCATCCGAGGAGTTCACGCCGTTGCAGTAGTAGTTGTCCAGGAGCGGGAACCGGTCGGCGATGGCGTGGTGGTTCGGCGTGATCTTCCGCGGGAAGAGGCAGAGTTTGGGCTCGCCGTTGCCTTTGCCGAGATCGCCCAGCACCTGGTCGTAGGTGCGGTTCTCCTTGATGATGTAGACCACGTGTTTGATGACCGACGGCTGCCCGGGCTCGGCGGGGACCGCCACCGGTTTGACGCCGGCTTGGGTGGTGCGGGCGGCGGAACGCAGGGCGTAGGCGAGGTGGGCCGCTTGGCGGGCCCGCTGGTCCAGTTTCGCGGCCTGCGCGGCGTCGGTCGGCAGGGTGGCCTTCTGCAGGCCGTTGCGGACGTTGGCGACGAAGAGCGCGCCGTCCTGGACGCGGACCGCGCCGGGATACCAGCCGGCCGGGATCAAGGTGGGCGCGGCGTCCGGCTTCGTGAGGTCCAGGCAACCCACCGCGTTGAGGCCCGCCAAGGCCGTGTAGAGCGTGCGGCCATCGGGCGAAAGGGCGAGGCCGTCGGTGAGCGTGCCCCAGGGCAGGTCGGCGTCGGGCTTCGTCGCGAGGCTGCGGGTGACCTGTCGGCTGGCGGTGTCGATCACGCTGACGCTGTCGGCGCCGACGTTCGCCACGTAGAGGGTCCGGCCCTCGTCGGCGAGCAGGAGCTCGCTGGGGTGGAGTCCGACCGCGATCTGGGCCGTCGCCTTCGGCTTGCCGGCCAGGTCGACCACGCTGACGGTGCCGCGTAGGGCGACCGAGCGCGCGTCGACCGCGACCAAGGAGCCGCCGGAGGATTCGGTGACGTCGTTCGCGTCGGGGCGGGCGCCGCCGAAGTTGGAGACGTACGCGGTGCGTTCATCCGGCGCGAGGGCGACCCCGTAGGGGCAGATGCCGACCTCGGCGGTGGCCACGACCTTGCCGGTGGCGAGGTCGACCTTGGCGAGGGCGTTGGCCATCGAGAGGGCGACGTAGGCGAAGCGGCCGTCCTTCGTGAGCGCGAGACCGAGCGGGTTGACGTTCTTGGCGCCGCCGGAGACGTCGATCGAGGAGCCCCAGGTGAACTTCCCGTTCGCGGCGATCTTCGCGACGTAGAGATGCGTGCGTCCGCCCGAGATCACCGCGGTCGCGCCGTCGGCCGTGATGGCGAGGCCGTGCATGGAACCTCCCCCCTTGACGATCGGGAAGTCGGCTTTCTCGATCAGCTTGAAGCCTTTGGGGTCGAAGGTCGCGAGCGTGGAGGAAGTCTTCAACACGAGCACCTTGCCGCCGCGCGCGAACTCGAGCGCGAGCAAGCGACCGCTGACGTCGATGAGGGTGCCTTCGGGGTCGAGCTGCTGGCCGCTCTGGAGAAGTTCGCCGGGACGCATCCGCGCGTTCATCCAGGCTTCGTCGGCGACCGGCGCTTTCTTGTCGACGTACGGGGCCGGGGCCGCGACGAGGGAGGCGGCGAGGAGGAACCAGGCGGGGAGGGCTGGGCGCATGGGGGAGGGATAAATGGGGTGGGGCGGGCCTTCAAGGGCGCAATCCGGGGCGATAGGCCTGAAATCGACCCAATAGCGTTGTCCTGCGGCCCCGTCGACCTAGGTTGAAGCCGACCCGCCTCGCATGTCGCCCCTTCGCTACGACGGACACGTCCACCTGGTCGGCAATGGTCTCGCCGGCAGCGGTTGCTGGTTGAAGGTGCCGCGTGGGTGGCATCGTTGGCTCGCCGAGTTCATGCGCCGGAGCGTCGGTATGCCCACCCGTCTGGATGATCCGGGTTTCGATGAGGCTTACGTGGCGAACCTCGTGACCTTGGTGCGGGGGTCCGGTCTCGATCGGGCCCTGTTGCTCGCCCAGGACGAAGTCTATGATGCGGATGGCCGCCGACTGGATTTCGGGTCCTTCCATGTCCCGAACGACCACCTCTTCGCGGTCTGCGCCCGGCATCCGGAATTCGTGCCCGCCGTCTCGATCCATCCCGCCCGCGCGGACGCGTTGGCGGAGCTGGAGCGATGCCTCGGTCTCGGCGCTCGCGCCTTGAAACTCCTGCCCAACTGCCAGAACGTCGATTGCTCGGATCGGCGTCACGACGCCTTCTGGGAGCGGATGGCCGCCGCCGGCTTGCCTTTTCTTTGCCACACGGGCGGGGAGTTGACCGTGCCGGTGATGAACCGCGCCTACCAGGATCCGCGCACCCTCCGGCGTCCGTTGGAGATCGGGGTCAAGGTCATCGCCGCCCACGGCGCCGGCCGCAGCCACCCGTTCGACCGCGATCATACCGATGCCCTGCTCGCGATGATGGACGAGTTTCCTCATCTCTACGCCGATACCAGCGCGTTGAACACTCCGTTCCGGATCCGGACCTTGCGCCGGCTCCTGCTCTCGCGGCATCGCGACCGGTTGCTGCATGGCAGCGACTACCCGGTACCGGTGCTGGCGGGTCCGGCCTGGCGGCTTGGACTCTGTGAGTGGGCCGAGGCCCGCGCGGCCGAACGGATGCCCAACCTGCTCGCCCGCGACCGCTTCCTCAAGGAGGCGACCGGGGTCGGGGAGGC
>JBEGOO010000259.1:0-3290 GCA_041182045.1 Verrucomicrobiota bacterium | reverse complement strand
TGGGGCGCGCCGCATCGCACCGATCGCGAGCGCCTGGTCGGCAAGACCGTCGCGGCCTTGCTGTACATCCTGACCATCGCGCATCTCTACGCCCACCTACCGTAAGCGGACGGGTGAGGCGGCCAAACAAAAGGCCCGCCGAACGGCGGGCCTGCTTGGGTCCGGCCGACCCGGACTCAGAGGGCGGTCACCGGACCGGGCGCCGGCGCGGCGGAGGCCGGGGCGACAGGCTTGGCGCCGGACGCCGGCGCGCTGAGCGCGGCCCCGGAGTAATTGGCGTCGACGACGATCGCCTTGCGATCCTTCGCGCCGGACTGGCGACCGGCGGCGGACTTGTCGGCCTGCTGTTCACCCAGACCGAGGACCTCGGTGTTCGCCTGATTGCAACCGAGCTTCACGAGGTACTCGCGGGTCGACTGGGCGCGCTTGTCGGAAAGACCGAGGTTGTACTCCTCGGTGCCGAACTGGTCGGTATAGCCCACGACGAGGATCTTGGTCGCCTTGGCCTTGCCGGCGGCGGCGTCGAGCTTCGCGCGCTCCTTGGCGTCGACGGTGTAGTGGTCGAACTCGAAATAGATGGTGGCGATGATGGCTTCCGGCGGGATGGTGCCGTTGCGGGCCCAGGCGGCGGCGTTGTCGAAAGCGCCGTTCGGACGGACGTCCAGGGCGCCGGAACCGTTGCCGCTGCCCGCGCCGTTGGCGAAATCGGACGGCATACGGGAAGGACCGCAACCCACGAGGAAGGCGGCGGCGAGCAGGGGGAGAGTGAGACGCTTCATGGTGTAGGGGAGATAAAAGGAGGCGGAAAGACCTCGGCAAGCCTCGACTGGCTCAGTAGCGAGGCACCTTCGGGTCGATTTCAAGCGACCAAGCCTCGATGCCGCCCTGGACGTTGGAGACCTGGGCGTACCCCTTGGCCCGCAGGAACTGGGTGACCTTCAGGCTGCGACCTCCATGATGGCAATGAACCAGGATCGGCACCCCTTGCGGGATTTCCGCCAAGCGGGCGGGAATCGAGTTCATGGGGATCAGCCGGGACCCGGCGATGCGGCACACGGCGTGCTCGCTCGGCTCACGGACATCGAGGAGCAAGGGCGGCTGGGCGGAGGCGAGCTGACGGCTCGCTTCCTGGACGGTGATTTCGAGCGGGTGATCGGACATAGGAGAACTGGAGGGAGCCGCGCAGACGGGCGCGTAACGGGCGGCGTCGAGCGACCGGATCGCCGGCGCAGACCCGCAAGCCGGGCAGGCCGCATCGACGGCGAGACGCAAGACCCGGGAGGTGCCGGCCTCGAGGTCGAGCACCTGCAGGCGGGAAGCGTTCCGGTGGCCCAGCAGGACGGCGATCGCCTCCGATGCCATCCAAGAGCCGACCACCCCGCAGGTCGCCCCGAACACACCGGCCTCGGCGCAGGTCGGCACGGACGAGGCCTCCGGCATCACCGGGTAGACGCACCGGTAGCAGCCCGCGCCCGGCAGGAAGACCCCGACCTGCCCTTCCCCGCGCAGGACGCTGCCATGGACGAGCGGCTTGCGCCCGAGCACGCAGGCATCCGCCGCCAGGAAACGCGTCGCGAAGTTGTCGGTGCCGTCGACGACGAGGTCATAGCGGGCGACGAGCTCGGCGGCGTTGGCGGGGGTGAAGCCTTCCGGATGCAGGGCGACCTGCAGGCCGGGATTGATCTCGGCCAAGGCCTCGGCCGCGGAGATGGTCTTCGGCAGTCCCAGCGTGTCGAAGCCGTGCAGGATCTGACGGTGCAGGTTCGAGACGTCCACCTTGTCGGGATCGGCGATGCCGAGAAAACCGATACCGGCGGCGGCCAGGTAAAGCGCGGCGGGCGACCCCAACCCGCCGGCCCCGAGGAGCAGCACCTTCGCCGCCCGGAGCTTGAGCTGACCCGGTTCGCCGACCCCGGGTAGACGGAGCTGCCGGGCATAAAGGGCACGTTCGTGCTCGGTGAGACGAGGCTCCGCGGACATACCGCAGTGGACACCGCCCGCCCCGCGGTGTCAAACCCACCCGCCCACGGGGTTCGGATTGAAATCATCGGCGGAAAGGCCCAGCGTGCGGCGTGGCCTCGGTCTATCTCGGCATCGATTATGGCGCCAAACGCGTCGGGCTCAGCCATGCCGACGACCTGGGCTTCGCCTTCCCGTTGCCCGCCGCGGTCGCCCCCGAGGCGGAGGATCGCTTCGCCCAGATCGGCCGGGAGATTGCGCGGCTGCGCGTGACGCAGCTGGTCCTGGGCTACCCGCTCTCCCTCGAAGGCGAACGCACGAAGCGGTGCGACGAGGTCGACGCTTTCGCGGCCGAGCTGACGCGCCGGTTCGGCTTGCCCATCGAGAAGGTCGACGAGGCCCTGACCAGCCAGGCGGCCGACGACCTGGGTGGCGGCCGCAAGCCGCGCTCGGCGAAAGAGCGCAAGGACCAGGCGCGCACCGGGGAACGCGACTCGCGCGCGGCCGCGGTGCTGTTGCAGGATTTCCTGAACAGCCGCGGGATCGGCGCGGTCCTCTGACATGGGCAAGCCGCTCAAGACGATCCTGAAGCCCGAGCGCTTCCTCGCGACCATCGCCTACGATGGCACCGACTTCCACGGCTGGCAGGTCAACCCGGGCCAGCGGACGGTCGAAAGCGTCATCGAGGAGCGGCTCTGCCGCATCTTCAAGACCCCGATCGACGCGCACGGCAGCGGCCGCACCGACGCCGGCGTGCACAGCGTCGGGCAGCGCTTCCATTTCGACGCGTTCTGGCCGCACCCGGCGAAGCACCTGATCTACGCGATCAACTCATGCGAACAGGAAGGGTTGCTCATCACCGACCTGCGGCGCGTGCCGGGGGATTTCCACTGCCGCCATTGGGCGAAGGGGAAGCGCTACCGGTACGAGATCTGCCATGGCTGGCCACCCCCGTGGGAGGCCCGCTACTGCTTCGGGACGGGCAAGCGCGTGCTCGACCCGCGGCGCATGCGCCAAGCCGCGAAACTCCTCCTCGGCACGCATGACTTCTCGGCCTTCGGGGCGACGCATGGCCAGAGCATGGAGCTCGAGAACCCGGTCAAGGAACTCCGCCGGCTCGACGTCGCCGCCCACGGCGACCGGATCACGATCACCACGGAAGCCAGCGGCTACCTCTACAAGATGGTGCGGCGGCTCGTCGGCGGCCTCATGCGCGTCGGCGAAGGCAAGCTGCCGCCCGAGCGCCTGGCCGCCTACCGCGACGAGCGGGTCATCTCGGCGGAGATCCCGACGGCCCCGGCCCGCGGGCTGTTCATGGAGAAGGTGTTCTA
>JBEGOO010000258.1:0-5729 GCA_041182045.1 Verrucomicrobiota bacterium | reverse complement strand
AGGTCGAGCTCGGCGGAGCGCACCTTGGCGGCCGCGATGTCGCGGGCGGCGCGGGCGGCCGCGGCGAGGGACTTGGCGTCCTCGGCCTCCTTGACGCTGGCGGCCTGGTCCTTGAACAACGCCTGCTGGCGGGTCGCCTCGGCGGCGGCCTGGTCGGCGCGGGCCTGTTCCTGGGCGAGCTGGGCCTTGGCCAAGGTCAGGGCGATCTCGTACGGGGCCGGGTCGATCCGGAACAGGAGATCGCCGGCCTTCACCGGGGCGCCTTCCTGATAGGACTGGGCGAGCAGGATGCCGGAGACCCGGGCGCGCACCTCGACCTCACGCGCGCCTTCGACCTGGGCGGTCAGCTCGGCGGACTGGGGGACCGGGGCGACCGCGATGGTCTGGAGGGAGACCGGCAACGGGGCCGGGGCCGGCGGCTTGCCGTCGCCGCAACCGGCGAGGGCGAAAAGGACGCAGGCGAACAGTAGACCCTCGACAGGGCGCGATTTACATACAGACATGAATGTAAATCTATTTACCCCCCTATGGCTCGCAAGACGAAAGCAGAGGCCGCCCTCACCCGTCACCGGATCGTCGAATCCGCGCGCCAGGTCTTCAGCCGGGCGGGGGTGACGAACACCTCGCTGGAACAAGTGGCCAAGGAGGCCGGGGTGACGCGCGGGGCGGTGTACTGGCACTTCCGCGACAAGGCCGACCTCTTCCGCGCGGTCCGGACCGACACGGGCTCGCTGCTGCGGCTGCAACCGACGGGCGCGGGCGACGCGCTCCGGCGCCTCGAGGAACGGTTGCTCGCCGCGATCCACCGGCTGCAACGGGAACCGGCGACCCGCCAGACCTACGAGATGATGCTGTGGCGGTGCGAGTTCGTGGCGGAACTCGCGCCGGTGCGGACCGAGCTGATGAAGGCCGGCGCCGATTTCACCGAGGAGGTGCGCGCCCTCTACGTCCAGGCGGCCCTGGAGGGCCTGACGGCGCCCGACCTCGACCCGGACCTGGCGGCCCTGGAGACGTTCTGCCTCTACGCGGGCATGGTGAAGCTCTGGCTGGCGGATCCGGCCGACGGGCGCATCCGCGCGCGGATCGAGGCCATGATCCGCCAGCACGTGCGCGGGCGCCGCCGCCCAGGACCTCGGTTGACCTCCGCCCCGCGGCCGGCTAGGAAACCAAGGTCGTGAAACGCTCCCCTCTCCTCCTGCTGGCGTGGCTCGGCGCGACGCTCCTCGCCGCGACCGCGCCCGAGGAGCCTTCGCCGCCGCCGAGCCTGCCGGTCATCTACGACGAGATCGGCGGCAAGTTCATCCTGCGCGTCGACAACCGGCGCTACCAACTGGAGGCGACCTTCAAGGATCCCGCCGCGCGCCTGATCGCCGACGCCAACTTCGCCCGCGCGAAACTGGCCTGGGAGGACCACAAACGGGCCTTGGCGGACAAAGCCAAGGGGGAGGCGATGGTCGCGCGGCTCGAGGCGACCGCGCGCCGGTTCGGCACGGCGAGCGAACGCGCCCGCCTGGGCCTCGACAACGCCCGCCAACAACTTTCGCTCTACAGGAGCAACCCGCCCTACGAGAACGCCCAGCTGGTCTACCTGCAGGAACAGGTGAACCGCGCGAGCGCGCAGCTGGCTTCCGCCGAGGACCAGGAAAACCGCGCCCGGTCGAAGGCCGACGAGGCCCGCCGCGCCGCCGAGCCGGCCAACGAACGCGCGGAGCAGGCCCGGCTGGCCTACGTCGCCGCCCTGACGGACTACGAACGCCCGCTGGCGGCCCTGCGGGCCTTGGCGATGGCTTCCGGCACCGCGCTCTGAGGCCCGCGGCAGCCGGGCATTGACGGGCCGGCCCGCGGGGCTAGAACCAAGCCCGTGAAGGCCCGCCCCGCCCTCCTCGCCCTGCTGTCGGCGACCATCCTCGCGATGGCCGCGCCGACCGAGGAACCGTCGGCGCCGACCCCGCCCCCGACGGTCTTCGCCCAGCCGGCGGGCAAGTTCAAGCTCCGCCTCGACGGCAAGGCCTTCCTCCTGCCCGAGGAACTGAAACCGACCGTGACCAGGCTCATGGGCGAGGCGAACTACGTGAAAACCCGCGAGCTCTACCAGGCGCTGCGCCGCGGGCTCACGGAGCAGGCCTTGGCCGAGACGCGCATCCGCCAATCCGAGGCGCTGGCGCTGGCGGCGGGGGAACGGCTCGAGGCCGTCCGCCGCAAGCATGCCGCCTTGAAGGAGAAACTCGCCGCGATGCTGCATGACCCGGAGAGCGCGCCCGGCGCCGACCTCAACACCTACGTCCAGCTGGAGACGGCCATCGCGGCGGCCGCGGCCCAGGGCGAGCGCGAGGAGGAGATCGTCGCGGCCGCGCAGGCGAAGGCGGAGGCGGTCCGCGCCAAGGCCGGGCCGACCCTCGAGGCCGCGCGCAGGCAGATCGCGGATTACGCCGCGTCCCTGCGGGCCTACGAACGCCCCCTGCAGGAACTCCGCGCCTTGGCGGCGGCCAAGGGCACGGCCCTCTGAGGTGCGGGTTTTCCGCCGTCCCCGCTGGCATCCGCGACGGTTCCCGCCAGAGTGCGTCCCATGCATCGCGGCTTCCGCTACTACGACCTCATCCTCGGCGCGTTCGTGGCGGTGCTGCTCTGCTCCAACCTCATCGGGCCGGCGAAGGTCGTGATGCTGGACCTGCCTTTGCTGGGACCGACGGAGTTCGGGGCGGGCAACCTGTTCTTTCCGCTGTCCTACATCTTCGGCGACATCCTGACCGAGGTCTACGGCTACGCGCTCGCCCGCCGCGTCATCTGGGCGGGCTTCGCCGCGATGCTGTTCGCCACGGTGATGACATGGGTGGTGCTCGCCCTGCCCGCCAGCCCGCGCGAACCCTTCAGCGCCCAGCTCCAACCGGCGTTGCTGCTCTGCTTCGGCGGCGGCTGGCGCATCGCGCTCGGCTCCATCCTCGCCTTCTGCGTCGGCGACTTCCTCAACTCCTACGTCCTGGCCAAACTGAAGGTACGCACCCAAGGCCGCCACGCCTGGCTGCGTTTCATCGGCTCCACGCTCGTGGGCCAGGCGGTCGACAGCCTCATCTTCTACCCGCTGGCCTTCGCCGGGATCTGGACCGGCGCGACCTTGCTCAAGGTGATGGCCGCCAACTGGGCCTTCAAGGTGCTGGTCGAGGCCGTGATGACGCCGGTCACCTACGTGGTCTGCGAGCGCCTCAAGCGGGCCGAGGGCGTGGACGCCTTCGACACCGGGACGGACTTCACGCCGTTCTCCTTGAAGGACTGAGCGTCGTGCCCAAGACCGGGCTCGAACCGGTAAGCCTTGCGGCGACAGATTTTAAGTCTGCTGTGTATGCCATTCCACCACTTGGGCCGACGCGAGCAGCTTACCCGCGGGCCCCGGGCTGGCAAACCCGGAATCAGGCGCCGGCCCGGTCGAGCAGCGGTTGGCAGAGCTTGTAGACACCGCCGGTGAGCAGGCAGGCCACGAGCAAGGCCGGCCAGAAACCCAACCCGGCTTTGAGGAGGGAGGGGAAGGCGAGGAACAGGACGAACGACGGGATGGTGTAGGCGAGGATGGACCAGTTGAGCGCGATGACCTTGGCCTGGTCGCCGGTGTCCACCCACGTCCAGATCATCACCAGCAGGCTGGTCAGGGGCAGCGCGCATAAGAGCGCGCCGAGGGAGAGGTTCCGCTTGGCGAGCTCGGCGGCGCCGACGATCACCGTGGCGGAGAGGAGGAACTTGAGGACCAATTGCAGGTTCATGCGCCCATCCTGCCGCCGGCGGCGACGCGGGCAAAGCGGAAACGCCGCGGACCCGGCGAATAAGTCGCCTTGCCCTCCCGCCCAAAGGCGGCTTGCCTCGTCGCGATGGACCGCATCGCCCAGACGTTCGCCCGCTGCAAAGCCGAAGGCCGCCCGGCCTTCGTCAGCTATGTGTGCGCCGGCGACCCCGACGTCGCCACCTCCAAGGCCGTGCTGCTCGCGCTGGCCGCGAACGGCGCGGACATCCTCGAGGTCGGCGTGCCCTTCTCCGACCCCCTCGCCGACGGCCTGACGAACCAGCTCGCCTCGCAGCGCGCGCTGGAGGCCGGCATGACCTACGACGGCCTGCTCGACATCCTCGCCGCGACGCGCGCCGGGACGGACCGGCCGATCGTCCTCTATTGCTATTACAACCTCCTCTTCTCCTTCGGGGTCGACGAGTACTGCCGCAAGGTGAAGGCCGCCGGGGCCGACGGCCTGCTGGTCCTGGATTGCCCGCCCGAGGAGGCCGGCGAACTCCTCGCCGCCTCGCGGAAGCACGGCCTCGCCAACATCTTCATCGTCGCCCCGACCACCCCGCCCGCCCGCGTCGCGCTCATCGCGAAGCACGCCAGCGGCTTCATCTACTACGTCTCCCGCGAAGGCGTGACCGGCGAACGCTCGGAGCTCGCCGCCAACCTCGCCGCCTCGGTCGGCGAGATCCGGAAGCACACGACCTTGCCGGTCTGCGTCGGCTTCGGCGTCTCGACCGCCGCGCACGTGCAGGCCATCGCCAAGGTCGCCGACGGCGTGGTCGTCGGCAGCGCCCTCGTCAACGTCATCGCCGCGCACAAGGATCGGCGCGCCGACGCCCCCGCCGCCATCGGCGCGAAGGTCCGGGAGTTGTTGGGACGGTAAGTCAAGCGATGGGCCAGGGCAAGGGCTAGGGCTCGGGCGAGGAAAAGGGTCGAGATCCCTTCGCGGTCGCCCACCCCTTTGACCTCGGAGGTAGGGACGAGCGCCCCTGCTCATCCGCGCTCCCTTTGTCGCGGGCGTCGGAAACGTATCTCCTGCCGGCCAGCTGGCAGGCCGACCTAGAAACAACTCCGTTGTTCCGGGCCCTGGCCCGAGCCCTTGCCCCAGCCCCTTTCCTCTTGCCAACCCCCTCCCCCTCCCCACTTTCCCCATGGTCCTAACTTGGTTGGGGCCACGCACCTAACCCAGCATGGCCAAACAAGACTCCTGGACGAAGAAAGACCTGACCGGCATCGAGGAACTGACCCGGGCCGAGATCGAATTCCTCTTCCGCCAGGCCGACCGCTTCCTGCCGGCCCTGGCCCCCGGCAAGGGCCTCGACCTCATGAAGGGTCGCACGGTGGTCAACCTCTTCCTCGAACCGAGCACCCGCACCCGCACGGCCTTCGAGATCTCCGCCAAGAAACTCGGCGCCGAGGTGGTCTCGATCAACACCACGGCCTCCTCCCTCGTGAAGGGCGAGACGCTCCGCGACACGGCCCTCAACATCCGCGCGATGGGCGTCGACGCCATCGTGATGCGCCACTCGTCCGCGGGCGCCGCCCGTTACCTCGGCGAGGTGCTCGACATCTCCGTGGTGAACGCCGGCGACGGGGCCCACGAGCACCCGACCCAGGCCCTGCTCGACGCCTTCACGCTCCGCCGGCGCTTCGGGAAGGTCGCCGGCCTCAAGGTCACGATCCTGGGCGACATCCTCTTCAGCCGCGTCGCCCGCTCCAACATCCTCTGCCTGTCGAAGCTCGGCGCCGAGGTCACCCTCGCGGGCCCGGCCACGCTGGTCCCGGCCGCGCTCAAGGAAGCCTTCCCGCAGGTGCGCATCGCCCACGACCTGAAGTCCGCGCTCCGCGACTGCGACGCGGTGATGCTCCTGCGCATCCAGCACGAGCGCCAGACGACCACGCACTTCCCCTCCCTCGGCGAGTACACCTCGCAGTTCGGCCTCAACGCCGAACGCGCGGGCTG
>JBEGOO010000257.1:0-5127 GCA_041182045.1 Verrucomicrobiota bacterium | reverse complement strand
AGCCGACTACGGGATGAACGAGCCGCAGAAGCGCTCGGTGATCCAGGCCTACTACGCGGCGCAAAGTTTCATGGATGCGCAGTTCGGCCTGGTGCTGGCGGAGCTCGAGAAGCAGGGCTTGGCCGACAACACGGTCGTGGTGTTCCTCAGCGACCACGGGTATAACCTCGGCGAGCACGGCCTCTGGCAGAAGCGCGCCCTCTTCGAGCCGTCCACCCGCGTGCCCTTCATCATCCGCGCCCCGGGCCTCAAAGGCGCCGGGCGGACTTCCCCGGCCATCACCGAACTGGTCGACCTCTACCCGACGGTGGCCGATCTTTGCGGACTGACGCCCCCGAAGACGCTCGAAGGCCGCAGCCTGCGCCCCTTGCTCGAGGACCCGACGATGGCCTGGCCGCACGCCGCCTTCACGCAGGTGACCACCGGAGGCAAGAAAGACGGCGGCTCGGGCCGCTCGATCCGCACCGACCGCCACCGCTACACGGAATGGAACGGCGGCCAAGGCGGGGCCGAGCTCTACGACCACGACGCCGACCCAGGCGAGCATCGCAACCTCGCCAGCGACCCAGCCCAAGCCACCCTCGTCGCGGAGCTGCGGAAGCGGCTGAAGGAGGGGAAGTAGAGGAATGGAGGGGAGCGGTTGGCGATTCGCAGAGACTGTCCCTGTCCCTGTCCCTGTCCCTGTCCCTGTCGACCTCCGCGCCCCTTGCGTTTCGGCCCGACTTGATTAGCGTGTGGCCATGAAACTGCTCCACATCGACGCCTCCCCTCGCACGGTCCGCTCGGTGACCCGCAAGCTGTCGGCTGGTTTCATCAACGCCCTGCGGCTTTCCCACCCGAACCTGAAGGTCACCCATCATGACGTCGGCCACCACCCGCCGCCTTTCATCTCCGACGCGTGGGTGGGCGCGGCCTTCTCCCCGGCGGACCAGCACGATCCGGCGATGAAAGGTGTGCTGCATCATTCCGACGAGTTGACGGCCGAGCTGCTGGCCTGCGATCGCCTCGTGATCGCCTCCCCGATGCATAATTTCACCGTGTCCGCCTCGCTCAAGGCGTGGATCGACCAGGTCGTGCGCGCCGATATGACCTTCCAGGTGACCGAGGAGGGCGCGATCCCGCTCCTGCACGGCAAGAAGGCCCTCGTGATCACCGCGCGGGGCGGCTTCGTCGCCGGGACCGACTACGATTTCCAGGAACCTTACCTGCGCAAGATCCTCGGCTTCATCGGCATCACCGACGTCACCTTCATCCACGCCGAAGGCGTGAACAACGGCGAGGACGCCCGCATCGCGGCGATGACCAAGGCTTCGGCCGACCTCATCGGCCTGGCCCAGGACTGGTAGGGGGTATTAGCGGTTAGGCGGAAGCAGTGACTTCACACCCTTTCCGACCCTAACCCTAGCCCAGGCCCTGTCCCTAGCCCTACTTCACGCGTACTTCGGGTATCCACCCACCAGAAGGGGTCAGGCCGTTCGCCTTTCGGGCTGTTAGTTAAGACGACCAATATCTGCCTCTAAACTAACAGGGGGTGGCGCGAACAGCCTGACCCCTTTTCGCCGGAAAGACCTCATGAAGCGTGCGCCGGGGCTTAACCAAACTTCAGCTCAACGCGTTTGCCGGTGCGAATCGACTCGTAGATGCCCTCGACGATCACGAGATCGCGTCGGCCGACCTCTCCGGTGCAGGTGAACGCGCCGCCGTCACGCATGGCCGCGCAGACGGCGTCCATGTGGCGCTGCTGCTGGCGGAAGACGCCGAAGTCCAGCTTGCCCTTGGCGGAGGTGCTGATGTTCAGGCCGCGGTAACTGAAGACCGGCCGCGAGCCCTCGAACCAGCCCTTGGCGGCTTCGGCGCGGAACTCGGCCCGGTTGGCGTCGTAACCCGTCCAGATGTCGGCGGTGGCGCCGTCGGCGAACTCGAGCCGGAACTCCATGGCCTGCTCGACCTCCTTGAAGAAGTCCGGCTGGGTCTTGGGGAGTTCCTTGGCGGTCACCGCCACGGGGTTCGCGTCGGCCGCCATGCAGGCCGCCTGGATCGAATACACGCCCATGTCCATGAGCGCGCCGCCGCCGGCGAGCTGTTTCTCGATGCGCCAGGCGTGCTTGCGCAGCGTGAAACCGTTCGCGCTCGTGATCTTCATGAACGGGCCGAACTCCTTCGTCTTCGCCAGGCGGACGAGTTCCTGGTGGTACGGATCGTAATGCAGGCGGTAGCCGATCGCCAGGCGCTTGCCGGCCTTCTTGCCGGCCGCGATCATCGCATCGCAATCGGCGACCGAGGTCGCCATCGGCTTCTCGCAGATGACGTGCTTGCCCGCGCCGAAGGCCGCGACGACATCGCGGGCATGGATGCCGGGCGGGGTGACCACGTAGACGACGTCGATCGCGGGGTTCGCCGCCACCTTGTCCCACTGGTCGTAGGCGTAGATGTTGGCCGCGTCGAAACCGTGGAGCTTGGCGAGTTTCTCGCCCTTCTCGCGATGCCCGGTGATCGCGCCGACGAGCTTCACGTTCTTGGTCTCGAGCAACGCGGGCGAGAGCTCGCCATTGGCGTAGCCGCCGAGCCCGCAGAGGGCCAGACCCAGCGGTCGGACGGGGGTTTCGGCGGCGCGCAGCGCGGGGGCGAGGGCGTAACCGGCGGCGAGGCCGCCGAGGGAAGCGAGGAACGAACGACGGGAGGGGCTCATGGGGGTGGCTTCTTTCTAGCCGCCCGGCCCGGCACCTCAAGCCTTGGCTAGCGCCTCGCCAGGAAGACCGCGCCGAGCAGGATGGCCGCGCCGAGCAGGCGGCGGGTCATGACGGCGGGGCCGACGGCGCGCTCGGCGTTGCCGAACCAGTGGCCGACGACCCAGACGAGGGCGACGCTCCAGATGCCGCGGGTGTTGTAAAGGATGTTGGTCCGCGTGACCTCATGGGCGAGCGAGATCGCGAGGACCATGCCGGTGCATTGGAGCCAGAGCAAGGCGCCGCCGGCGAACGTCCAGAGCAGGACCCGCGTCGGCAAGGCGGACAGCGGTTGCGAGAACTTCGGGACGAGCAGCCACGAGTAAAGGAGCATCGAGCCGAACGCCACCGGGGCGAAATGCGTCATCCCCACCTCGCCGACCCACGTCTGCGTCAGGATGTCGGAGCTCGCGAAGAGGAAGGCGGCGAGGCCGCCGTAAAGGAGGCTCGAGAGCAGGCGGGCGCGGTCGGCGCGCCCTTCGCCGCCGAGCAAGGCCATCGCGACGCAGGTCATGAGGGTGGCGATCCAGAGCGACGACGTGAGGGGCTGGCCCAGCACCAGGACGGCGAGGAAGGCGACGAACAGCACCTTCGCGCCGAGCACCGGCGTCGCCACGGAGACGTCGCCCCGGCTCAGCGCGAGGAAGGTGAAGTACTGGCCGGCGAAGAAGACGGCTCCCACGATCAGGGCGTGCAACACCGCGACCACGGTGAACGGACCACCCTGCCCGTCGTCGAACAGCCAGAACAGCTGGAACAGCGCGCCCATGGTCATGTTCACCACGAAGCCGATCCGCCACGGGCCGGCGCCGCCTTCGGTCGAGCGCTTGAGGATGATGGCCGCGACGGCGTAGCCGAAGGCGGACAGCAAGGGCAAGGCGGTGGCGACGGCGGGCGAAAGGGTCACGGGAAAGCCTCCAGCGGGGAGCAAATCGCCCGGTTTCGCAACCGCGGACTACTCGTGGAAGCGGATGCGCGGCTTCGGGCCATCCTTGGCCTTGGGCAGACGCTCCGGATCCGTCAGGGAGGGCGACGATTGCAGCTCCGACTTCCCCTTCCACTTGCGTTCGAAACCGGTGCTGGCGAGCCGCACGGCATCCCGCCCGAGCCGATGGTTGAGGGCGTCGACGGCCTTCATGAGCCGGTCGCGCTGCGGGTCGACCGGCGCGCCGAAACCCGGCAGGCCGGGCTGGATGATGGCCGCGGAGGAGAGCCCCTGCAGCAGGACGCCGGCTTTCTTGTAAAGGTAGCCCTCGCGCCGGATCCGGGCGAAGGCCCGCGCGGCGGCGGCGCAGATCGCGCGAGCGTCGTCCGTCGGCGGGTCGAGCGGCTCCGCCTCGTCGGCGAAATACTGCTCCTGATCCAGCCGATGGCGGTTCGTGCGCAGCATCACCACGACCGTCGCGGCGACCAACCCGTCCTCGCGCAGTTTCTCGGCGCCGCGGGCGGCGTGGGCGGCGACGGCCTCCGCGAGCTCGGCGGGATCGGTCACCGGGCGACCGAAGGAACGCGACACCATCACGCTCTGGCGCGGACCGGCGTCCTCGACGATGTCGTGGCACGAGATCCCGCGCAACTCCAGGGCGAGCCGTTCGCCGACCACCCCGGCGACGCGCCGCACGAAGGCGGGATCGGCCTGGGCGAGGTCCAAGGCGCTGACGATGCGGTGCGCGCGCAGGCGGGCGGCGAGGCCGGGCCCGACGCCCCAGACGTCCTCGCTGTCGACGCCGCGCAGGAACGCCTCGCGGCCGGCGTCATCGTACGGGACGACCAGCACGCCGCCGGCGGCGCGATCCGCCTTCGCCCGTTCGTTGGCGAGCTTGCAGAGGACCTTCGTCGCGCCCATCCCGAGCGAGACCGGGATGCCGGTCGCGCGGAGCACGGCCTCCTTGATCCGCAGGCCCAGCGCGCGCGCGTCGGCCTCCGGCATGTCGGGGAAACCGAGGAAGGCTTCGTCGACCGAGTACACCTCGATGTCGCGCGCCTGCTCCGTCAAGGCCGCCATGACGCGCTCCGAGAACTCCCCGTAGACGGCGAAGTTCGACGAGAAGATGCGGACGCCATGGGCCTCGCAGGTGCGGCGCACCTCGAAGTACGGGGCGCCCATCGCGATGCCGAGCGCCTTGGCCTCGGCGGAGCGCGCGATGACGCAGCCGTCGTTGTTCGACAGCACCACGATCGGCACGTCGCGCAACGACGGGTCCAGCACGCGCTCGCACGAGGCGTAGAAGTTGTTGCAGTCGGCGAGGGCGCGGAGCATCGGCGTCAGCAGCGACGGACGACCGCCACCACGGTGCCCCAGATTCGGAACTCGCCGGCGAAAGGCAACGGCCCCTTCGGCCAGCCGGGCCCGTCCGCGCGCAGGCACCAGGCCCCGTCCGCGCCGCGGTCGAGGCGCTTC
>JBEGOO010000256.1:0-3305 GCA_041182045.1 Verrucomicrobiota bacterium | reverse complement strand
GAGTTCGGTGACGAAGGCCGCGCGTTCGGCGGGCGTAGGCTGCGACTTCTTCTTCGCCGGCGGCATTTCGCCGTCGGCGACGGCGTCGTGCACCTGGAGCCATTTCTCCGGCTTGGCGGCGTCGTAGCGGAGCGCGGTCAGGTCGAGACCGCCTTTCTTCGTCTCCCCGTCATGGCACTCGAAGCAGTGCTTCTCCAGGAACGCACGTGGCTCCGCCGCTCCGGTGACGGAGCCGAGGAGCAAGGCGAGCAGGAGCCTGGGCCGCATTTTGTTCAGCGCTTCAGCGCGGGCTCCAGCAGCGGCTTCAGCCTGGCCGCGTAGACCTCGTAGCCGGCCAGGGAGAGGTGGATGTTATCCGGGGTGAACAGCTCTTTCTTGATCGTGCCGTCGGCGTTGAGGAAGTCCTTGGTCAGGTCGAGCACCTTGACCTTCGGGTCGGCGTCGAGCTTCAGTTTGTCGAGCTCGGCGTTGGTGAGCAGGATATCTTCGTAGAAGCGGACTTTCGGCGCGTGGCAGGGCAGGATCTTCGCGACGACGACGTCGGCCTCGGGGAACTTCTCGCGCAGGTTGGCGAGGCAGGCCTTCACGCCTTGGGCGGCGGCGGCCACGCCGGTCTCGGGCGTGAAGAACATGTTGTTGTTGCCGATCATCAGCACGATGGCGCGCGGCTTGAGTCCGTCGACGCCGCCATGGTCGAGCCGCCAGAGGACGTTCTGGGCCTTGTCGCCGCCGATGCCGATGTTGATGGTCTTGGCGTTGGGGAACGCTTTCAGCCACGCGGCGTTGAGGACGCCTTTGTCGAGCGGACTGCCCCATTGCTGGGTGATCGAGTCGCCGACCAGCAGCACGTCGCACGGACCGGCGTTCTTCCGGACGTAGTCGACGAGCTTCGCATGGGTGTCGACCCAGCTCGTCCCGCCCCAGGTGCCGGCGGAGGGTACGACCGGCCAGAGCTGAGGCAGGTGCTGGTTGATCTCGCGCCCGGGGCGACGTTCATACTCGGGCTTGGCGATGAAGGCCTTTTCGTCGGCTGTCAGCGGCCACCCCGTCGGCTGGGGATCGGCCGGTTTGTGGGCATAATCAAGGGCGAGCAGCGCGGGGCAGAGCAGCAGGGCGGCGAGGGTGGGGTGCAGGTTCATGGGATGGGGGTAAGGGTCTGGTAGGCCTGGTAGGCTCCTCCGAGGAGCATGAAGAGGGCCGGAGTTATCAGGCGCAGGCCACGATATCGGTCATGAGGCGCGGCCATTTCATCGATCAGGTTGAGCTGACCGAGGCAGAAGATTTGCGCTCCGATGAGGGTGATGGGCTCGCTTGCCCAATATTGCAGCCCCATGATCACCGAAACCACGATGAACGCCAGATGAGCGTAGACCTTGAGCGCCAAGACTAGGCCGTGTTTGAAGGGGTTCTCGGCGGGCGGGATCCGCATCTGCCAGTTCTGTCGACCGAAGACGTGGGGCTCGGTTGGCTGGGTGCGACGATGGTTCATCGGTCGGGGTCGGTATTCAGCGGGCGGCCAGTTCGGCCTTGGCGTGGCGCGTGAAGAGCGTCAGCCGGACGTCGTCGGCGAATTGTTCGCCGAGTTTGGGGGCGGCCTCTCCCGGCTGTCCGGCGCTGCCGGCTCCGAGTTGCACGACCAGGAATCCTGCGGTGGGCGGCAGGACGCACCGGGTCGAAAGCGTCTTCCATGCTTCGGCCTTGGAGCCGTCGCTGACATGGAACTGGGCCCCGCTGGCGAGCACCTGGTCCTGCTGGGGCGGCCAGTTCTTCGCGACTTCATGGGGTGAACCCTCGAAGACGTAGACTTTGGCGATGAATCGTACGCGGGCTCCCGGTTTCTTCCGCGCGTCAAGCAGGCTGGTTTGCAGCTCTACGTAGGCTTCGCTCGAACTCAGCAGCTGGTCGCGGATGGATTTCAGGTCGACGACTTGGAAGACGTCGCACGACTGGCGCGGGCTGTTGGGGATGTTCGCTTCGCCGGCCGCTTCGAGGAAACGCAGGGCGGTGGCGTGGCCGGGGGCTGAGGCGATTTCGCTCGGGTCGCCGCCCCAGGCGAAGGATTCAGTCGGGATGCCTTCGGGGAGACGTCCGGTGACGGCGTCGAAGCCGCCGTCCCGGATGCCTAGCGGTCGGCTTTCGGCATGCTCGGCCCGGGCGGAAAGCATCCAGCCGAGTGAGACGACGGTCATTCCGACCCCGAGGAGCATGGCCGCGATACCGAGCGTCCGTCCGCGGGACGGGAAGCCGATCGGCTTGGCGGTCGCTTGCTCGAGGTTCAACTCGTCGAGCGCGGCGTGCAGCTGTCCGTGGAAAGCGGCGTCAGCGCGGAAGCGGGCGACGACCTGCGGGTCGGATCGTAGTAAGGCGCTCAGTTCGGCGGCTTCGGCCGGGGTCAGGCGGGATTCCGCCCAGGCATCGAAGAGGGCTGGGTAACGTTCGTCGTTCATGAATGTGCGGAGGTGCCGAGCGTGCGGTCGACGCACTCGCGTAGGGTCTGGCGGGCGCGGGTGAGGGCGACGCGGACGGAGTTGGGCGTCCATCCGACGGCCGGCGCGATATCCTCGGGCATCTCGCCGAGATGGTAGCGACGTCGGATGAGGTCGGCCGCCCGCGGGGCGAGTTTGCCGAGGCAATCCTTCAGGGCACGTGTGCGTGGCTCGAACATCTCCGGCTTCGGCTCGTCCGCTCCGTAGAGCATCTCCAGGACGTCTTCGTCGAGACGCGCGGCGCTACGCGCACGCGAACGCTGAAACTGCAAGGCTTGGTAGCGTGCGATCGTGCAGGCCCAGGCCGGGAAGTTCGTGCCGAGGGCGTAGGTCTCCGCCTTGCGCGTCACGGTCAGGAAGGCTTCCTGGACGATATCCTGGGCGTCCCCTCGGTTCGGTTCGATCGTCAGCACGTAATAGAGCACCACCTGCTGGTGCTGGACGAAGAGCCGTTGCACCTGCAGGGTATGGTCGGAGGGGGTAGGAGAGTCTCCCATACGAAAGAGACCGCCAGGGGTGGCGGTCTCGTTAGCATCAGAAGTGCCCGCGGCCGGGCAATCCTTCGGTCTTCTTTATTTGGCATGGTAGCCCTTCCAGAGCCATTCGAGGGCCGAGGGCAGGAGCTGGGCGCGGGCGTTGCCGATGCCGTGTCCGGAATCCTGGCAGAAGTAATACTGGTAGGGGTAGCCCTTGTCCTTGAGGACCTTGGCCATGCGGTGGTTGGCCTCGACCCAGTCATGCATGCCGTCGCGCATGACGTTGGGGTTGTAGTTGTCGCGGTCGCCGACGGCCATGTAGAGGCGGATGGGCTTGCGCTCG
>JBEGOO010000255.1:0-8516 GCA_041182045.1 Verrucomicrobiota bacterium | reverse complement strand
TGACGACCTTCGGCCGCGCCAAGCGCGAATCCGTCGCGTCGAGCGAGGTGAAGACCGACCCCAACCTCTCGCAGGCCCTGCACCTGATGAACGGCGACGCGGTCAACGACCGCATCCGCCGTGGGAAGGTCATCGACCGCCTGATCGCCGACGGGCGCAAGGACCCGGAGATCGCGGAGGAGCTTTTCCTGCGGGCCTTCGGTCGCGTCCCCCGCGCCGAAGAGCTGGCCGCCGTGCAGGCGGCGGTGGCCGTCGACCCGGCCAACCGCCAGGCCGTGTTCGAGGATGTCTTCTGGGCGCTCATGAACTCGAAGGAGTTCTACTTCAACCACTGAGCCGCCGCGCATGCTCTCCGTCGACCCCGCCCCCCGCCGTTGGTTGAGCCGCCGGCTCCTCGTCCTCGCCGCCTCCGCGCTCTCCCTGGCGGCCGCGCGCGCCCAGGACGCCGAGAAACTCACCTACGACGACCATGTCCGCCCGTTGCTGGAGAACAAATGCTTCTCCTGCCACAACCCCGACAAGAAGAAGGGCGGGCTCGACCTCACCAGCTACGCGGCGCTGCTCAATGGCGGCGGCGGCGGCGCGGTGGTCGACGCGGGCAACCCCGCCGGCAGCCGCCTGTGGACCTGCAGCTCCAAGAAGGAGGAGCCGTTCATGCCGCCCGAGGGCGCGCCGCTGGAGGCCAAGGACCTGACGTTGCTCTCGCGATGGATCGCGGGCGGCCTGCTGCAGGCCAAGGGTAGCGTGGCCCGCAAGTCCAGCCAGCCGAAGGTGGACCTGGCCTTCAACGCGTCGGCGGGCAAGCCGACCGGCCCCGTCGCCCGCCCCGAGCACGTGCTGCTCGAGCCGGTCATCGTCACCCCGCGCACCACCGCCGTCACGGCGATGGCGGCCAGTCCCTGGACCTCCCTGCTCGCGGTCGCCGCGCCGAAGCAGATCCTGCTCTACGACACGGAGTCCCGCGAGCTCGCCGGTATCCTGCCTTACCCCGAAGGCTACGCCCGTTCGCTGCGTTTCAGCGCCAACGGCTCGTTGCTCGTCATGGGGGGCGGTCGCGGCGGCAAGTCCGGCCACGCCGTCGTCTGGGATGTCCGTACCGGCCGGCGCGTGACCGAGGTCGGCAAGGAGTTCGACCAGGTGATGTCGGCCGACATCACGCCCGACCACCGCAAGGTCGCGCTCGCCACGAACACCAAGAAGGTGAAGTGCTACGACACCGCCACGGGCGAGTTGCTCTACACCATCGCCAAGCATACCGATTGGGTGACCGGCGCCGACTTCAGCCCGGACGGCATCCTCCTCGCGACCGCGGACCGCAACGGCAACGTGATGGTCTGGGAGGCCGAGAACGGCGGCGAATTCTACAACCTCGGGCAGCACAAGGGGGCGGTCACCGACCTCGCCTGGCGCGCCGACTCCAACGTCCTCGCGAGCTGCGGCGCCGACGGCACGATCACGACCTGGGAGATGAAGACCGGCAAACGCGTCGCCAGCTGGTCCCATCATGGCGGCAACGTCCAGACGGTCGCCTTCACGCCGGATGGTCGCCTGCTTTCCGCCGGCGCCGACGGCACCTGCGCCCTGTGGACGATCGACGGCAAGCGCCTCGAGCACGCGCTCGGCACCAGGCAGGCCGACGTGGTCTCGAAGCTCGTGACGCTGGCCGACGGCAAGGTCTTCGTGACCGGCAACTGGCTGGGCGAGGTGCGTTTCTTCGAGGTGGCCTCCGGGCGTGAGCTCACGCAGGTCCCGACCAACCCGCCGCGCTTGGCGGACCGGCTCGCGGCCGCCGAGAAGCAACTGGCGGCTTTGCAGGCGAAGGCCGTCACGGCCCCCGCCGACGCCCAGGCCGCGGCGGCGAAGCTCCGGGCCGCGGAGGCGACGCATGCCCCCCTCCTCGCCGCCTCGGTCGAGGTGATGCGGAAACTCGAGGCCGTCGACGCCCGCTACCAGCCGGCCGCCAAGGAACTCGAGGCCTTGCGCGCGGTCCTCTACAAATCCACGGACGAGAAGGCGAAGGCCGGGCTGACCGCGAAGGTCAAGGCCGCCACGGAGGCCCTGGCGCCCGCCAAGACGGAGCGACGCGCGCTGCTGGAGGCGGCCGCCAAGGAATCGCTGGACCTGGCCTGGATCGCCCGCCGCCTGGCGGATCTCCAGACCAACGTGAAGAACGCCGAAGGCGGCTTGAGCTATGCGGACAAGCAGCTGGCCAAGGCGGTCGACGAACCGGCCCGAACCCTCGCCCGCAAACAGCGCGACATCAACGCCGCCGCGGTCGAGTCCGCCCGCGGGCAGGTCGCGGCGCTGCAGGCCCGCGAAGGGGTCGTCAAGGCGCAGCTGGCCGCCTTCGACCGACTGAAGACCGAGGCCGCCGCGGCCGAGGCGTTCGCCCGGCAATCCGCCGCGCAGGTCGCCGGCGCCGCGCAGCGCGTCGCTTTCCTGCGCGCGGCCGAGTTCAACGTCGGCGTGCTGTCCGAACGCGAGAAGCTCGCCAAGCTCGAGGCGGATATCGCCGACGCGCTCGCCGCCCGCGCGGACAACGAGAAGGCCCTCGCCCTCGCCGGCGAACGCCTGGAGCCGGCCCGTCGTCAGGCCGCGGAGCGCGCGGAAGGTCTGCCCGGCGCGGAGGCCGAGGTGGTCCGCCTGCAGGGCGAGTTCGCCGCGCTGGACCGCGCCTTGGGCCCGTTGCGGCTCGCGGAGGCCGCCGCCGCCGCGAAGGTCGAGGCGCAGGCCCGCCTCGTCGCCGAGGCCGAGGCCAACCTGACCGAACATCTGAAGCGGCGCGACGCCGAGGTGGCGGCCGCCAAGACGGCGATCGAGGATTATGGCCGGGCGATCCGCCCGACCCGCCTGCGGCTGGCCGACTTGACCGCGCAGCTCGACGCTGCGACGAAGCAGATGAAGGAGCTCCGGTCCGCGCAGGAGACCGCCGCCCGGGACCTCGACGCGGCCAACGCGGCCGGCGTGGCCGCCCAGGCCGCCCTCCAGGAGGCGAACCGTTCGCTCACCGGCGCGAAGGCCGCCGCCGAGCTCGCCGCGGCCACCCAGGCCGAGGCGACGGCCGCGCTCGCGTCGGCGGGTTCCTTCCGCGGCTTCCTGACTTTCCGCCGCGCGGCCCATCAGGCCGAGGCGGAGGCCGCCCTGGCCGCCGCGACCGCCGTGGCGCGACGTTCCCAGGCCGCCGTGGTCGCCGCCCAAGCCGCCGTGCCGCGGGCCCAGGCCGAGCTCGCGCGCCGCGCGAACGCGGTCGCCGAGCTCGGGCGCAAGCAGGCCGAACTTGCCGCCGCGCTCGCGAAACTCGAGCCGGGCATCGCGCCGTTGACCAAGGAAAGCGCCGACCTGACGAAGACCCGCGCCGCGCAGTTGAAGGAATACGCGCGCCTGCAGGCCGTGCCGGCCGCGGTGGAGAAGGATTTCGAGGCCAAGGCCGTCCCGTTCCGCGAGAAGGTCCAGGCCGCCAAGGCCGGTCTGCCCGCTCTGGAGGCCCCGTTGGCCGCGGTCCGCGCCGAGCTCGCCACCGCGCTCAAGCCGGTCGACGCGAAGCGCGCCGAGGTCGCCGCCGCCAGCCAGCGTCTGGAGTCCGCCCGCCGCGAAGCCGTCGCCGCCGCGAAGGCGCACGCGGCCCTTGCCCGCGAGATCCCGGACCGGAACCGCGCCCGCGACGAGCTGGCCCGGACGCTGGACGAGCTCCAGCCGCAGGTCGCCCCGCTCAAGGCGAAGGTGCAGGCGGACGAGGCGCGGTATCTCGCGATGTTGCCCAAGCAGTGACGGTCGCGCCCCCGCCCGCGCTTTCCCCTCGAAATCGCCCCGCCGGGAGCTAGCTTGCCCCCATGCCGCCCCGCTGTCTCCTGCTCGCCTGTTGCCTGGCGCTCGGCCTGTCGGCGGCGGAGACGACCAAGCCCAACATCCTGCTCATCGTGGCCGACGACATGGGTTGGGCCGACGTCAGCTGGCATGGCGGTCGTTTCCGGACGCCGCGCCTGGAGGCCTTGCTGCGTCGGTCGGTCGAGCTGGACCGGCATTATGTCCAACCGGTGTGCACGCCGACCCGCACGGCGCTGCTGTCGGGTCGCTGGACCAGCCGCTTCGGTCCTCATGTGCTCGGGCCGACGAACATGCGGGCGTTCCCGGAGGGTACCTTCACGCTCGCCGCCGCGATGAAGACGGCGGGTTACCGGACGGCCATCGCGGGCAAGTGGCATCTCGGCGGCAAGTTCGAGTGGGGCCCGCGCCGCTACGGTTTCGACGAATCCTACGGCTTCCTGACCGGCGCGGTGGACCCGTGGACGCACAAATACCGCAAGGGCGACCTCGAGGATACCTGGAACCGCGACGACGTGCTCGTCAAGGAGGAGGGCAACGCCACCGAGCTCGTGGCCGCCGAGGCCGAACGCCAGATCCGCGCCGGGCGCGGGCCTTGGTTCCTGTATGTCCCGTTCGGCGCCGTGCATATCCCGATCGACGCGCCGAAGGAGTATTTCCAGGCCTACGCCGGCGTCCGCTTCAGCCCGGATCCGGCCAAGGACGACTCGATGCGCCGGTACGCCGCGTTCGTCAGCCAGCTCGACGCCAAGGTGGGCCAGCTGGAGGATGCGCTCAAGGCGACGGGTCAGCTGGAGAACACGCTGATCCTCTTCACGTCGGACAACGGGGGCATCGAGAGCGGGGCCAACCCTTACGTCGGCGCCACCAAGCCCACGCCCGCGGTGACGACCAACGCGCCCTTGCGGGGCTGGAAGAACCAACCCTACGAAGGCGGCACGCGCGTCAACGCGTTCGTCAGCTGGCCGGGCCGCCTGGCCCCCGGCAAATGCGTCGTCCCGCTGCACGCCGCCGACTGGATGCCGACCCTCTGCCGGCTGGTGGGGGCGCAGGTCCCGGCCTACGTGACGTTCGACGGGCAGGATGTCTGGCCGGTGGTCTCCGGCGCCGAACCGCATCCCGCCCCGCGGACCATCTACGTGCCCCATTACCAGCGGTCCGCGGTCTTCTTCGGCGACTGGAAGCTGATCGCCCCGCACGGGAACCCGCAGGGCAAGGCCGAGCTCTACGACCTCGCCGCCGACCCCTACGAGCGGCATGACCTCGCCGCGGAGCAGCCCGCCAAGCTGGCCGAGATGCGCGCCCGGTTCGTCGCGCTGAAGGCCGGCGACCTGCCCGCGATCCCCGCCGGCGCCCAGCTCAAGGAAACTTCCGAGAAATGAAATCCCTTCCGCTCCTCCTCGTCCTCGGCCTGCTGGCCGGTTGCGCCGCCCCGGCGCCCGGCCCCGTGACGGCCCCGCCCGCCGCCCTGAAGCTCGACCCTTTCTATAAAAAATATGTCAGCGCCAGCGGCCTACCGGTCGTGGCCTCCGGCGCGGTTGACGACCATGCGCTGCTCGAGACGGCCTACCTGGCCGACCTGATGCTGGCGAGGCGGCCCGACGTGCGGACGGCGATGATCGCCAACGGTTCCCGGATCATCGTGATGGGCTGCCGCGAATTCACCACGGACATCCCCGAGTACGCCCATTTCAAGCCGAAGGATTATTGGGACGCCCGCGCCCGCGGCCTCGGCGGGTCCGAGACCGACCCGGTCTGCTGCTGCGCGGAGGAGAACATGCTGGCCTTCCCGGGCGACCCTTATGCGGCGGAGAACATCTTCATCCACGAGTTCGCCCACAACATCCACCTGCGCGGCATGCTCAAGGTCGACCCGACCTTCGACCGGCGGCTGAAGGCGACGTACCAGGCCGCCATGGCCAAGGGGCTGTGGAAGGGCAAGTACGCCGCGACCAACCACCATGAGTATTTCGCCGAGGGCGTGCAGTCGTGGTTCGACGACAACCGCGTGAACGACCACGACCACAACCACGTGCACCTGCGCTCCCAGCTGCTCGAGTACGACCCGGGGTTGGCCGCGATGTGCCGCGAGGTCTTCGGTGACACCGAGTTGAAGTACACGAAGCCGACGACCCGCCTGACGGGACATATGGCCGGCTACGATCCGACGACCGCGCCGCGGTTCACCTGGCCGGAGCGTCTGACGGCCGCCAAGGCGGAGATCCGCCGCGCGGCCCAGGAGCGCGACCGCAAGGCCAACGCGGCGCCCGCGGGCAAGTAGTCGCGCCGCCGCTCAGCCGGCCCGCAGTTCCTTGAAGGCCGCGAGGGCGCGGTCGCGTCCGGCCGTCAGGCCGACGAGCGGGGCGGGGTAGGTCTGGCCCAGCGTGATGCCCGCCTCGGCGAGGACGTGCATCGGCGCTTCCCACGGCTGGTGGATCCACTCGGCGGGGAGTTTGGCCAGCTCGGGCACCCACCGGCGCACGTAGTCGCCGTCGGGGTCGAACTTCTCGCCCTGCAGCACCGGATTGAACACGCGGAAGTAGGGCGCGGCGTCGGCCCCGCAGCCCCCCGCCCACTGCCAGCCCATGGTGTTCGCGCCGAGGTCGGCGTCGACGAGGGTGTCCCAGTACCACTTCGCGCCATCGTTCCAAGGTTGCAGGAGATGCTTCACGAGCACGGAGGCGGCGATCATGCGGACGCGGTTGTGCTGCCAGCCGGTCTGCCAGAGCTGGCGCATCCCGGCGTCGACGATAGGGTAGCCGGTACGGCCGACCTGCCACGCGCGGAGGAGCTTCTTGTCCGGCGCCCACGGGAATTTCGCGAACTCCTTCCGCAGAGGCTGGTCGGGTGTCTCGGGGAAGTGATGGATGAGGTGCTGGGCGAACTCCCGCCAGCCGACCTCGGCGACGTATTTCTCGCCGCCCTTCGTGCCGAGTTTCCCGGCGGCGCGGACCGCGTCGACGATCTCGAGCGGCGAGATCTGGCCGAAGTGCAGGTAAGGCGAGAGGCGCGACGTCCCGTCGAGTTTGGGGACGTCCCGGTTCGTGGGGTAATCCTTCACCGGTGCGGCGACGAAATCCCGGAGGCGCTTCTCGGCGCCCGCGCGGGTCGGGTCCCAATGCGTGGGGAAGGCGCTGGCCCACTTGATCTTCGGTAGCAGGCCGAGCTTCGCGACCGGGGTCGACTTCAGGGGTTTGCCGAAAGGCGGCAGTTTCTTCGGGGCCTTGAGGGGGAGGCCGAACTTCAGGTTCGCGAGGCAGTTCTTCCAGAAGGGCGTGAAGACCTGGAAGGGGTTGCCGGCGAGGGTTTTCACGAGATGCGGCTCGTGGAGGAGGTTGCCGTTGAACGACTCCGCCTTGACCCCGGCGTTGCGGAGCGCGGTCTTCACGCGGGTGTCGCGTTCGACGATGAGCGGCTCGTGGCGCCGGTTCCAGGTCACGAGCTCGGCGCCCGTCTCCTGCACAAGCTGCCGGAGTTCCGTCAGCGACTCCCCGGTGCGGATCACGAGCGGGGTGCCGGCCTGGGCCAGCTGTTCGGCCAGGTCCTCCAAGGCGTGGTGCAGCCACCAGTTCGAGGCCCCGCCGGGCTGCCAAGGGCCTTCGGCCTGAGGATCATGAATGTAGACCGGGATGACCGGGCCGCCCGCCGCGATGGCCGCCTGCAGCGCCGGGTTGTCGGCGAGGCGCAGGTCCAGGCGGAACCAGACGAGGGTAGGGGAAGGCATGGCGGGAGGAGAAAGGGCAGGGGCCTGGGCGAGGGCTGGGCCTAGGGATGGAGAAAAGGTCCGAGGCGCAAACCCGCCGGCTGATTAATCAGCTAAGCCAAGTGTAATGCGGGGATTCGTTTCCCAACCGCCAACCGCGAACCGCCAACCCCCATCACCAACTATACTTCTGCCCCTTCTTGATGCGGCGGGCGAAGGTGACGAGGAGTTGCACGGATTGCTCGACCACGGCGAGGTCCACGACTTCGCCGGGGGTGTGCATGTAGCGCAGCGGGATGGAGAGCAGGCCGCAGGCGACGCCGGCGTTGGCCATCTGCATGGCGCGGGCGTCGGTGCCGGTGGGGCGGGGTTCGGCCTGGACCTGGTAAGGGATGCCGGCTTCCTCGGCGGCCTCGACCAGGTGGTCGAAGACGATCGGGTTGATGTTCGGGCCGCGGCCGATGATCGGTCCGCCCGAGAGGGTGAAACGGCCGAACTTCCGGTTGTCCGCGTCCGGGTGGTCGGTCGCATGGCCCACGTCGACGGCGATGCCGACGTCGGGGTTGACGGATTGGGCGGCGACCTGCGCGCCGCGCACGCCGATCTCCTCCTGGGTGGTGGCGACGGACGCCACGGTCGCGGCGAGGGACTTCTCCTTCGCGAGGCGGCGGAACGCCTCCATGCACACGTAGGCGCCGGCCTTGTCGTCGAACGCGCGCGCCACGCCGATGCTGCCGCGGAGCATCTCGGGGCCGTCGGCGTAGACGGCGGGGTCGCCGATGCGCACGATGGAGAGGGCGTCGGAGCGGTTGTTCACGCCGATGTCGATCCACATGTCGTGGCGCTCGGGCACGCGCTTGCGGTCCTCCGGCGAGAGCAGGTGGACGGCGCGCTTGCCGGTGATCCCGAGCACGGGGCCCTGGCGGGTGAGGATGTGCAGGCGCCGGCCGGACGGGATGATCTGGTCGTGGCCGCCGAGGAACTCGAAGTA
>JBEGOO010000254.1:0-10437 GCA_041182045.1 Verrucomicrobiota bacterium | reverse complement strand
GTGGACGCCGCAATCGACGATCGGGCTGCAGGTCTGCATCAGCGCCCGGTGGGTCTGCCAGTTGTCGCCCGAGCTCTGCTGGTTGAGGTTCATGCGCATGACCAGCGGCTTGCCGAGCTTCCGGGCCTCGGCGATGAACTGCGTCCAGGCCGGGTGGTGGCGCAGGATGTAGCCGATGACGACCTTGCGGCCGGTGGCCTTGGCCTTCGCGGCGATCTGCTCGGCCTCGGCGACGGAGGCCGCCAGGGGCTTCTCGACGAACGCGTGGCAACCGGCCTCGAGCGCCGCGATCGTGTATTCGGCGTGGGTGTCGGGGTAGCTCGAGATCGAGACCGCGTCGGGCTTGGTGGCCTTCAGGGCCTCATGGAAATCGGCGAACTCCGGGTAGCCCCCGCCGAGCTCCTGGTTGAGCTTGGCGCGGGACGCGGCGGAGCGCGTCACGAGGCCGACGATCTGGAAGCCGGGGAGCTTGTGGTAGGCCAGCGCGTGCGAGCGGCCCATGTGGCCGGCGCCGACGCAGAGGATGCGGATGGGGGAAGGCATGGAAAGGTCGGCCGGTCAGCCCTGGGCCTGGTCGGTGAGGCGGGTCTCGTCGCGATAGAAGACCGCGAAGATGACGAGAAGGACGGCGGCGAAGACGGACGGGTAGAGCCAGAACTCATCCTTGAAGACGAGCTGCGCGGGGTTGCTGCGGTCGATGAAGCGGCTGTCGAGCAACGGGGCGATCATGTTGCCGGCCCAGAGACCGAGACCGAGGGTCACCCAGGAAACGGCGGACTGCGCGAGATTCCGCAGACCCGCCGGGGCGCGGCGGTCGGCGTACTGCATGCCCGTCACGAAGAAGAAGTCATAGCAGAGGCCGTGCAGGGCCACGCCGGTGATGAGCATCCACTCGGTGTTCCCGGACTTCGCGAAGATCGCGTAGCGGATGGCCCAGCAGGCCATGCCGATGAGCAGGGCGCGCTTGGCGGTCAGGTAGTTGAACGCGAACGGGAGGAGCAGCAGGAAGACGATCTCGGAATACTGCCCGATGGTCATGATCGCCTCGGGATGGGCGACGCCGCGGCTGGCGATGAAGGTGTTGGCGTAGGTGAAGTAAAGCGCCAGCGGGATGCAGAACAGGAACGAGAAGACCAGGAAGAGCATGAATTTCCCATCGGCCAGCAGGGCGAAGACGCTCGGAGACGACCCGGCGGCCGGGGCGTCGGCCTGCTCGGCCTCGTCCGTGCCCAGCGACAGGGCGAGGATGCCGGCGGCGACAAAAGCGATGGCGCCCATCTTGAAGATCACCGCGTCCGTGGCCACCTCGGCGATCCCGAGCGCCTTGGCGGCGAAACCGATGGCGTAACCAGACGCGATCCAACCGATGGTGCCGGAGGAGCGGAACCAGGGGAAATATTGCGAGCTGCTGCCAAGGGCGCGCAGGACGATCGCGTTCAGGAGCGGGAGGGCGGCGAAATAGCAGAGCGCGTGGCAGAAGAGCAGCGCGGAGAAGGCGAAGGGCGTCTTCCCCATCGGGACCGCCCACAGGAGGATGCCGCCGACGACGGCGAGGAGACAGAAGAGACGGCGGGCGGAGATCGCCTTGTCGGCCAGCCAGCCGGCGACGAGCGCGGAGACCATCGCGGCTAGGGGACCGGCGCCGTAGGCGAAGCCCGTCACGTTCGGGTCACCCGGGAAAGCCACCGACAGGTAGCGCCCCATGGGGACGAAATACACCCCCCAGGCGAACAAGGTGAGGAACATGACCAAGGCGCTGAGCACATAGGTCTTGGTGCGGCTGGAGGAACTCATGGGCGGGGTGGCGTCAGCATCCCCAATCCCCTCCCCGCTTCAAGCCGAGAGATACCCCGCTGACGCCCGCTATCGAGCGATTATGGCTACTGCGGCAGCGGCTGCGCGACGCCCTTGGCCTTGGCCGCCTCGAGCCGGGCCTTGAGGCGCTTCACGACATCGGGATGGTCGGCCGCCACGTTGCGCTTCTCGCCGGGGTCCTTCGCGAGGTCATACAACTGCTCGTTCTGGCCGTCCACGACCTCCTTCTCGCGGTCGGGCTCCTCGACCTCGCCCGGCTTCTGGCCCTTCTGCCCCTTGCGCGCGTGCGCCGGGATGTACTTCCAATCACCGGCGCGGATGGCGAGGTTGTTCTGCAGCGCCTGCTCGATGACATGGTCGCGGGTCGACTTCGCCCCGGTGAAGACCGCGGAGTTCTCGAGACCGTCGATCTTGAGGAACTCGGCGGGATCGCCGCCCGCGAGCCGGGTGAAGGAAGCCGCGAAGTCGACCTGGCTCACCAGCTCGTCGGAGACCTGGCCGACCGGCGTGTGACCGGGCCAACGGGCGAGGAGCGAGACGCGCGTGCCGCCTTCGTAGATGCTGTACTTGCCGCCGCGGAACGGGCCGGCCGGCGAATGGCCCGCGGCCTGGTTGAGCGCGATGGCCTTGTCTTTGTAACCATCGTCGAGCACGGGGCCGTTGTCGGACGTCAGGATGACCAAGGTATTCTCCGCCAAGCCGTGCTTGTCGAGTTCGGCGAGGATCTTCGCTACGTGGTCATCGAAGGCGACGACCGCGTCGCCGCGCGGGCCGAGGGGCGTCTTGCCGCGGTGGACCGGGTTCGGCACCCGCGGCACGTGGTTCTCATGCGCCGCGTAATACAGGAAGAAAGGCTTGGCCTTGTTGGCCGCGATGAACGCGCAGGCCTTGTCCGTGAAGGTCTCGCCGAGCGTCTCGTCGTTCCACAACGCGGACTTACCGCCCTTCATCCAGCCGATGCGGCCGACGCCGTTGACGAGGGCCATGTTATGCCCCATCGACCAATCCATCTTCAGCTTGGCGCGCTCCTCGGGCGACTTCAGGTCGGGATCGCCCGGGAATGGCTTCTTGTAGCTCACTTCGATGGGGTCCTTCGGGTCGAGCCCGACGACGTTCCCGTTCTCGACGAAGACGCACGGCACGCGGTCGCCCGTGGCGGCCATGATGAACGAATAGGTGAAGCCGACTTCGTTCGGCGAAGGGTTGATGTGCGTGTTCCAATCGACCGACTCCCCGCCGAGGCCCAGGTGCCACTTGCCCACGACGCCCGTCGCGTAGCCCTGCTTCGCGAGGCTCGCCGGCAGCGTCGGACGACCCGGCGCGATGATCAGGCGCGCGTCGCCCGGCAGGATACCCGTGCCCTTGCGGCGCCAGGCATACTCCCCGGTGAGGAGCGAATAGCGCGACGGCGTGCACGTCGCGGCCGTGCAGTAACCCGACGTGAAGCGCGTCCCTTGCGCGGCCAGGCGGTCGATGGCCGGGGTGGGGATGACCTTGGCCCCATAGCAGCCGTAATCGCCCCAGCCGATGTCGTCGGAATACAACAGCACGATGTTGGGCGGACGCTTCGCCGGCTCGGCGGCGGCGAGGACGATCGCGAGAAAGGCCAGGAACGGGGTCAGGCGCATGCCTCGGGGATAGCGGGACCGGGGCTGATTCCAAGCCCTCAATGCATCCGCTTGCTTGCCAAACGACGCCAAACCGCCCAATGGGAAGGGATGCGCTTCGCCAAGTACCACGCCCTCGGCAACGACTACCTCGTGCTCGAGCCGAAGGACTGCCCCACCCTCTTCTCGCCCCTCGCGATCCGCAAGGTCTGCCACCGCCATTACGGCCTCGGCTCCGACGGCATCCTCTACGGGCCGATCGAGCGCGCCGATGGCGCCTTCGGCCTGCGTATCCTGAACCCCGACGGCTCCGAGGCGGAGAAGTCCGGCAACGGCATCCGCATCTTCTGCCGCCACCTGCTCGAGACCAAGCGCATCAAGCAGGGCGAGGAGTTCCGCCTGCACACGCCCGGCGGCACGGTCCGTTGCACCGTCTTCGACGGCGGCGCCCGCATCCGCGTCGAGATGGGCAACGTCTCCTTCCGCGCGCCGGTCATCCCGCACGTCGGACCCGATCGCGAGGTGCTCGGCGAGGAGATCACCGTGCTCGGCAAGACCTTCCGCTACTGGGCCGCGACCGTCGGCAACCCGCACTGCGTCATCCCCGTGACCGAGCTGACCGCCGACCTCGCCAAGACCTACGGCCCGGCCCTCGAGGTGCACCCGAATTTCCCGAACCGCACCAACGTGCAGTTCATGAAGGTCCTGGACCGCGCGAACATCCAGATCGAGATCTGGGAACGGGGGGCCGGCTACACCCTGGCCTCCGGCTCGTCCTCCTCGGCCTGCGCCGCGGTGGCCCGCAAAATGGGCTCGGTCGACCCGGATTTGACGGTCCATATGCCGGGCGGCAAGATTGTGATTGGCATCGGTGGGGATTATTCCATCGTGATGACAGGTCCGACGACCCCCGTGGGCATCTTCGAGATGCACCCCGAAGTCCCGGACCAAGACATCGCCGTTTAAGGCGAGACGTCTTTTCCTAGCCAGTCCTCCCCTTTGGCGCCCCTTTGCAGGGAGCTCCACCCGACGCACACCCAACCCATGGCACCCCGCCAGCCGTTGCCCAACATCACCGAAGACGACTTGATCGACTTAGCGGGCGGTGCGACCGTGAAGTTCGCCAAGGAATTGGTGGCCAAAGGCAAGGTGAAGAAGGCGGTCTGGAGCGCCCCGGTGGTGGAGGCGCTCGTCGACGATGGCACCGAGACCCGCGAGGCCCGCTGGAATCTCCGCTCGATCACCTTCCAACGCAACGAGTGCGGCTGCGAGGTCTCGGTCGGCCGCCGCAAACTTTGCGTCCACTCGGTGGCGGCCTACCTGACGCTGGCCCAGAAGGAAGGCTACCTGAAGTCCGCCGAGCCCGCGGCGGAGGCCAAGCCCGCCGCGACCAAGATCGTCACCGCCGAAGCCCCCGCGCCCAAGGCGGCCAAGGGAGCCAAGGGAGCCGTCGCGCCCGCCGCCGCGGCCCGCGACGAGGCCAAGCCCGCGGCCGCCGGCCCGCGCCTGAAGTCCCTCACCCTCTCCGACAAACGCGGCACGCCCATCGAGGTCCGCTTCATCATCCCGCCGAACATCGCGACGGCGGCGCTCCGCGACGAGATCATCTGCCGCCTCGAGCTGCGCGTCGACGACGTGCAGGTCGCGCCCGAGAACCTCGACCGCGGCAAGGCCTGGACGATCGAACCCGACACGGTCTTCTTCCTGGCGATCCTGGAGAACCTCTGCCAAGGCAAGCTGCAGGGCATCCTCCCCCTCACCCGCCGCCACCTGCGCCAGCTGCTGGCGATCGGCAAGGGCCTCGCGATCTTCCGCATGGCCAACGCCCCCGAGACGCCGCTGGCCTGGGAAGGCGACCTCCTCGAACGCGTCCACGAGCACCTCAGCGAGCCCGTCGCCACGCCGCAGACCAACGCCGCGGGCGACCCGCCCGACGACGACGGCGAGCAGGAGGTGCGCTCCCAGGACCGCGGCCGCGAGGACCGCACCTGGATGGACGGCTCGATGAAGTGGCTGCGCATCCGCCTGCCCCAGCAGTCGTCCGGCCCGGTCGCCGAGCTGCGCGAGACGCTCCAGCGCAACGGCTTCACCCTCGAGACGGCCACCCGCGAGTGGTACCTGGCCGGGACCATCCAGGTCCTCAACTTCCTCGGCCGTCACCACCGCCTGCTCTTCGAGCAGAACGACGCGTACATGACGCACAACCTCTCGCACTCGCTGCGCAACGTGCAGCTGGCCAAGGCCCGATGCGACGCCTCCGAGCAGGAGAAGGGGTTCCGTTTCGCCATCGGCATCGACCCCGAGGGCAAGCCGACCAAGGTGGTGCAGGAGGCCCTGGCGAGCGGCCGCATGTTCTTCTACACGGACCGCGGCCCCCGCCTGATCACGCCGGAGCTGCTGGACTCGATCCGCAACGCCCAGCGCCGCATCACCGGCGAGTCCAAGCGCGACGTCGACCTCGACCTGCAGCTGACGATCGGCCTGGCCGACCTCGCCAGCGCGGACGCGATCGCCGAGGAGCTGCAGGCCGCCTTCGCCCCGCCCGAGACCTGGACGAAGCGCTCCGCCGCCATCCGCAACCTGTCGAAGCTGCAGCCCGCGCCGATCCGCGAGGAGCTCAACGGGATGCTGCGCATCTACCAGCAGGTCGGCGTGGCCTGGCTCTGGCACATCCACAACAACAACCTCGGCGGCCTGCTGGCCGACGAGATGGGCCTCGGCAAGACCGTGCAGGCGCTGGCGTTCATGGAGGCCTTGCGCGTCCACCGCCGCGAGGACGGCCCCTGCCTCGTCGTCTGCCCCGCCTCGCTGGTCGAGAACTGGCGCCGCGAAGCCCGCCGCTTCACCCCGAACCTCAAGGTGCTCGCCCACCACGGCCAGTCGCGCGAATCCGCGGTCGAGTACCTCCAGAAGTTCGACCTGATCGTCACCTCCTACGGCACGCTGGCCCGCGACATCGGCACCTTCGCGCTGGTCCCGTGGGGCGCCGCGATCTGCGACGAAGGCCAGAACATCAAGAACCCCCGCGCGCAGGCCTCCAAGGCCGTCAAGCAGCTGATCGCCAAGGGCCGCTACATCCTCACCGGCACGCCGGTCGAGAACTCCCTCGAGGACCTGCGCTCGCTCTTCGGCTTCCTGATGCCCGGCTACCTGCCCAAGCCCGAGGAACGCCTCGCGTCCGAGGACCGCAAGTGGCACGACGACCGGCTCCTGCAGATGGCGGCGCCCTACATCCTGCGCCGCTCCAAAGTCGCGGTCGCGCCGGAGCTGCCCCCCAAGATCGAACAGGTCGTCTACTGCGACCTGGAGGGCAACCAGAAGGACTTCTACGCCGAGACCCTGGAGTCGACGCGCCAGTCGATCTTCGAGCTCGAGATGAAGGGCGGCAACAAGCAGAACCTGCAGATGGCGGCCTTCAACCAGCTGCTCCGCCTCCGCCAGGTCTGCGCCGACCCGCGCATCCTCAACCCGAAGATGGAGGAGGCCGATTCCGCCAAGCTGCAGGCGTTGCTCGAGCTGCTCGAGGAATCCAAGGACGCCGGCCACCGCCTGCTGGTCTTCTCGACCTTCGTCTCGGCGCTCCAGCTCATCAAGGCTTCCCTCGAGGAGCGCGGCATCCGCTACTGCTACCTCGACGGCTCGACCAAGGACCGCCAGGGCGTCTGCGACACGTTCAACTCGACCCCGGCCATCCCGGTCATGCTGATGTCGCTCAAGGCGGGCGGCACCGGCCTCAACCTGACCGGGGCCGACACCGTGGTCCACTTCGATCCGTGGTGGAACCCGGCCGCCGAGGCCCAGGCGACCGACCGCGCCCACCGCATCGGCCAGACCCGGACGGTCACGAGCATCAAGCTCATCGCGGCCGGCACCATCGAGGAACGGGTCATGGACCTCCAGAAGTCCAAGTCTGAGATGTTGCGTAAACTCCTGACCGAGTCAGATTCCGTCTCGTCCGCCATCTCCCTCGACCTCGAGGACATCAAGGCCCTGCTCCAGGACTGACCCATGCTCACCAACATCATCCGACGAAACCGCCCCCGGAGCGAAATGACCTTCCTGGAGCACATCGAGGACCTGCGCATCTCGGTCATCCGGGTCGCCACCGTCTTCGGCATCGGCATGCTCGCCGCCCTGATTTTCTACAAGGAGACGCCGGCGCTCCTGGGCCTCCCCCTGAAATGGGCGAAGAACCCCGAGACCTCGCCGATCGCCTTCGCGCTGAGCGCCCCCGACCCCGGCTTGGTCAGCATGGGCGAACTCAAGGAATTCACCTTCATGGGGGTGTGGAAAGTCCTCATGTACGCCGCCTTCGGCGTCGGTGTCGCCGTCGCCTCGCCGGTCTTCCTCTATGAGGTCGCGCGGTTTGTCGGCCCTGCGCTCACCGACCGCGAAAAAAGCGGCCTGATTCCCTTCTGTTCGGCCGCCCTGGTGCTCTTCATCACCGGCGCCGCCTTGGCGGTCCTCTGGCTCAGCCCCATGTCCATCCAGATCTGGCAGCATTTCGCCGCCGGCATGGGCATGGAAGTCACCTGGCAGGCCTCCGACTATTATTCCTTCGTCGTCATGATGTGCCTGCTGACGGGGCTCACCTTCCAATTCCCCCTGGCGCTCATCGTCCTCATGTGGCTGGAACTTGTCCGGCCGCGGACCCTCCTGAAATCCTGGCGGGGCATGCTGGTGGGCATCATGGTCCTGGTGGCCCTGATCACCCCGATCGCCGAACCCATCTCGCTCATCGTGATGACGAGCGTCCTGTTCGGCTTCTACCTCAGCGCGGTCTTCGTCGGCATGTACATCGTCCGCCGCAAGCGCGTCGCACGCGGCGACAAGCCGAACCCCGAGGATGACGACCTGTCGGACGATGACGATGATGATACGGTGGACCTGGATGAGGATCGCCCGCGCCGACCCACCTCCGGCTCCTCGGGCTCCCCGACGACCGAAAGCACGCCCTCCTCGGAAGCCAAGCCCGCCAAACCCAAGTCCACCCCGCCCCCGGCGGACGGCGACCTGAGCTCGCTCGACTGACCTTTCCCGCCATGAACCTCCGCCCCCTGCTCGCTTCCTGCCTGCTCATCTCGGCGCTGTGCGCGGCCGAGGGCGAGGCGCCGATGAAAAAAGAGGCGGAGGCCACCCCCGTCCCCGCCAAGACCATGACCGACGGCGCCGAGGCCAAGCCGGCTCCGACGGAGAAGCCCGCCGGCGAGGCCGAGAAGAAGCCGGCCACCGAAGGCGAGATGAAGAAGCCCGAGGCGAAGGAGGGCGCCGACAAGGACACCAAGGCGGAGGACCCCGACGCCGTGTCCATCGCGCCCTTCCGCGCGGCCAAGCTCCCGGTCGCCAAGGAGACCCGTACCTTCCATCTGGCGAAGCTGAACAAACCGTTGTCCTTCGAGACGACCCGCGAACTGCAGCGCCTCTTCTCCGTCTTCGTCTCCCAGCACGTGGTCGACGCGACCACCGGGGCCTTCTCGAAAGCCCCCGGCTGCATGGCGCCGATCCAGTACACGGTGATGCAGGACCTCGGCGAGGCCCGCTACCTCGTCAAGGCGACCTGGCCCGCCCTGAACGGCGACCCGCTGCTCGAGGGCAAGGAGTCCCAGGCCGTCCTCCTGCTGGACAAGCCCGTCGCCGCCGGCTCCAGCGGTCGCTGCACCGGCCTGCATGTCGGGATGGTCGCGCTCACCTTCACCGCTAAATACGCCCCGCTCGAAGGTCGCAAGCTGACGATCCGCCGCGAGGCGTTCCTGCAGTGCACCCCGGTGGACGAATCCGCCGCGGCGATGCAGAAGTTCGTCGAGGCGATCAACCAGGGCGCCGAACTGAGCGTCATCACGACCGAGAAGATCCCCTGCAAGACCTGCGGCGGCCTGGGCTTCACCCGTGAGGCCCAGAAGGGGAAGATCGAGGATAAGCGGACCCCCTGCAAGGATTGCGACGGCCTCGGCAAGGTACCGCTGGTCACCGAGACCAAGTTCGCCCCCTGAACCAGGGTCATCCTGCGCTTGCGCCGGCGGGGTCCAGCGGGCAAGTTGCCCACGTGACTTCCCCGCTCCATGCCGGTCTCGACGCCCACTTCGCGGCGCTGGAGCGTTTCCTGGCCGAGCAGGAGGCCGCCTTTGAACCGGAAGTCCGCCCGATGGTCCGGGAAGTCCTCGCGCACCCGGGCAAGCGCCTGCGCCCTCTCCTCGCCTTCGCCTCGGGCGCCGGCGGCGACCCCTCGCTCGCGCTCGTACGCGGCGCCGCCATCGTCGAACTGGTCCACCTGGCCACGCTCGTGCACGACGACGTGCTCGACGGGGCCGACACCCGCCATGGGGCCGACACCCCGAACCGTACCCATGGGGCGCACGCCGCGGTGCTCTTCGGCGACGCCTTGTTCGCCCACGCGCTGATGCTGGCCGCCGAGTATACCACACCCGAGCTTTGCCGCATCGTCGCCCGCGCCTCGCGCGAGGTCTGCTCCGGCGAGGTGTGCCAGACCTTCTCCCGCGGCAACGACGGGATCTCGCTCGACGACTACTACCGCCACATCCGGCTCAAGACCGCCGAGCTCTTCGAAGGCGCCTGCCGCGTCGGCGCCCTCCTCGCCGACCGCCCGGCCGAGCACATCGACGCCTGCGCGCGCTTCGGCCGCCACCTCGGCATCGCCTATCAGATCTACGACGACCTGGTCGACCTGCTGCAGGACGACGCCAAGGCGGGCAAGACGCTCGGGACCGACGCGGCGAGCGGCAAGCTGACCTTGCCGATGCTGCTCGAACGCGACCGTTCCGGTCCGGGCGTCCTCGCGGCGCTGCGCCGGGGCGACAACCCGCGGACCTGCATCTCCGCCGAGACCTGGCGCGAGTGTTTCCGCCGGCTGGACGCCGAGATCGCCTCCGCCGAACAGGCCTTGGCGCCGATCGAAGGCACCCCCTCCCCCTACTTCCTGCTGCGGCTCACGGCGTTCCTGCGCGAGGCGGCCGCCCGCCTCGCCCCGAAGGCATGAGGATCTTCCGCACCACCGCGG
>JBEGOO010000253.1:0-10020 GCA_041182045.1 Verrucomicrobiota bacterium | reverse complement strand
CCTCCGGAGCCCCGGCAGAGCGCCAGTTTCCAGTTTCCTTCGCGGTAGGCGAAGCTCCCGTTGATCGACTGGCTCACCAGGCTCGTGCGCGGCGCGGCGGCCGCGGCGTCGCGCAGCACCGGCAGGAAACTCACGCTATCCTCGCCCGCGTTCGCCGGCAACGTCGCCCCCGTCAGCTCGGCGAACGTCGCGAGGAAGTCCACCTGGCTCACCAGCTGCGCGGCCACGCCCGGTCGCACCACCGCCGGCCAGCGCACCACGAACGGCACCCGGTGGCCCCCTTCGAAGAGATCGGCCTTGTGCCCGCGCAGCGGCCCGCTCGGGTGGTGGCCCTTCGCGAGCAGCTCGTCGATGTCCGCCGCCGGGGAGCACCCGTTGTCGGAGGTGAAGATCACCAACGTGTCGCGCGCGAGGCCCTCCTTCGCGAGTGCCGCGAGGATGCGCCCCGTCTCGGCGTCGACCTCGCGCACGTAGTCGGCGTAGGCGTTGAGCCCGCTCTGCCCTTGCCACTCCTTCGTCGGCACGATCGGCGTGTGCGGGGCGGGGAGGGCGACGTACGCGAAGAACGGATGCCCGGCCTTGGCCTCGGCCGCCTGCGCGCCGAGGTAGGCGATCACCTGGTCGGCCAGCGTCGGCAGCACGTCGATCGCCTCGAACTTCGGTCCGGCCGGGCCGGCGCGCAGCCACTTTTTCGTCGCGGTCGGCAACTCCGTCGCCAGCCGGTCCTTGATCCAGACGAACGGCGGCATGTCCAGCGACGCGCTGATCCCGAAGAACGTGTCGAACCCATGGTCCAGCGGTCCGTCCTTGATCGGGCGCGCGTAGTCGAAGCGGCCGATCGCGCCGTCGACCGGGTCGATGGCGTCGCCCGCCTTGGCCGCCGCGCCGTCCTTCGTGGCCCAGCCCAGCCCGAGGTGCCACTTGCCGAAGCAGGCCGTACGGTACCCTTGTTGCTTCAGCAGGCCTGCGACCGTCAGGCGGTCGGCGGCGATGAGCGGAGGGGACCAGCCGCCGAGCACGCCGTTTTGCAGGCGCGTGCGCCAATGGTAACGGCCGGTGAGCAGGCTGTAACGCGACGGCGTGCAGACGCCCGAGGTCGTGTGCCCGTCCGTGAAACGCAGGCCTTCGGCCGCGAACCGGTCGAGGTGCGGGGTCGGGATCTTGCCGGCCGGGTTGTACGCCCCCATGTCGCCATAGCCTTGGTCATCGGTCAGGATCACCAGGATGTTCGGTCGCTCCGCGGCCAGCAGGCCGCCGGTGAGGGCGAGGAACGCGAGCAAGGGGCGGAGCGGTCGCATGGGGTGGCGATTTCTAGGCGGAGGGTGAGGGTAGGACAAGCGTCGACGCTTTCCGCGTCCGGGGTGGAACTTTACTCTGGGAAACCCCCTCTGGGTGGTTATCCCCAAATCCGCCTCCGGACGTCCCCTCCGGGGGTCTCCCCATCCCTTGGTGCCCCTTTTGCCATCCCTGCTCGCCGCGGCGGCCGTCCTTGTCCTGACGGCCCTCGCCGAGTGGTTGCACGCGCGGCGGGTCCGGCGGCTGGCCCGCCTCGCCTTCGGCCCGGCCGCGGCCGCCCGTCCTTGGACGCGGCTCGTGCCGTTCCTGCGCGTCCTCGCCTTGGCCGCCTTCGCCTGGGGACTGACGGTGATGATCCAGTTGCACCGCGCCGCCGCGAAGGACGGGGCGCCCCCGCCCAAGGAGGCCACGCGCCTGATCTTCGTCGCCGATCTCTCCCCGAGCATGCTGTTGAAGGACGCCGGTCCCCAGGGGAAGCAGACCCGGCGCGAACGCATGCGCGAGGAAGTCGAGAGCATCCTGATGCGCGTCGGCGGCGACCTGCGTTACGGCGTCATCGGTTTCTACTCCGACGCCAAGCCCGTCGTGATGGACGCGCGCGACCCCGAGCTCGTCCGCAACGTCTTCAACGGCCTGCCCATCGCCTACGTGATGAAGTCCGGCCCGACCGACCTCGGCACCGCCGTCGCCGCCGCGGTCAAGCTCGTCGCCCCGTGCCCGGAGCGCTCGGTGCGGCTGGTCATCTTCACCGACGGCGACACCACGCCGCTCCAGCCCCTCCCGCCGCGGCCCGCGTCCGTCGCCCAGGTCCTCGTCCTGGGCGTCGGCAACCCGCACAAGGGCTCCTTCATCGACGGCCACCAGTCCCGGCAGGATGGCGACGTCCTGCGCAGCCTCGCGGCGGCGCTCCGCGGCGATTACGTCGACATCAACGAGAAGCACCTGCCGACGGCCCGGCTGGGCGACCTGGTGGTGGTGACCCCGCCCCCGCATCGCGGCCTGACCCTCGAGGAGTGGGCGTTGCTGGCGATGGCCCTGGGCGCGGCGGTGGCGGCGTTGCTGCCGGTCGCGCTGGAGCTCGGCGGCACCGATTGGCGCGTCGTCGCGCCGACCCGCGGGGAAGGGGAGGTCGCCCCATGAGGAAGTGGTTCCTGCTGCTCTGGTTGCTCTGCCCGGTCGCGGCGCTGTATTATCATTTCAACGACGGCCAGGACCAGGTCGCCCGCGAGAAGGCGCGGGTCCGGCTGGAGGGCATCCGCGGCCTCGCCGCCGCCAAGGAGCCCGACTGGGCCAGGATCGTCGAGCAGTACGACCTCCTCCTGGCCGAGCTGCCCGCGAACGAGCGCCCGCTCGTCCGCCACCAGGTCCGCCACGAGAAGGCGCGCGCGAGGCTCGAGATGCTCGATGTCGCGGGCGCCATCACCGACCTGACGGGCCTGCTCCAGGAGGCCGCCGCGGCGCACGGCGACGATCATCGCACGACCCGCGCCATCCGCGAGACGCTGGGCAAGGCCTTCTTCTACGCGACCTCCCTGCTCAAGGCCAGCGGCGCGACGGAGGAGGAGTGGCGCCCGTACGCCGAGCGCACCCGGCAGATTTTCCGCTACCTCGCCGAACACCAGGATCCCGCCGCCCTCGCCGCCTACGAGCGCCGCGTCGAGGCCGAGTTCGCCAAGAGCCTCCGGACCCGCACCCCTTGAGCCACCGATGAAGCCGCCTCGTCTGACCTGCCTCTTCCTTGCCGCCGCCTGCGCCGCGGAGACCCCGCCCGCCGCCGTCGAGGGCGTCCAAGGCGTCCGTCAAGAAGGCGCCGCCCGCGTGCGCAACGTCGACCCGCGCACCGTCCGCCCGGTCTCCCCGGACAAGGCCGAAGGCGTCGAGCAAGCCGCCACCGCCGTGAAGCCGGTCCCGACGCCCGGCACGGTCGCCGCCCCGACCCCGCCGCCGCCTCCGCAAGGCGTGGGCCAGGCCGCCACCGCCGTGAAGCCCGTGCCGCAGCCTGGGACCGCCAGCACGCCCCCGCCGCCTCCCCCGCCGAAGGGGGTCGACCAAGGGGCTACCCCCGTCAAGCCGGTGGCCGGCCCCGGGACGGCCAGTACGCCGCCCCCGCCGCCTCCGCCGAAGGGGGTCGACCAAGGCGCCACCGCGGTCAAACCCGCCACCGGTCCCGGGAGCGCCAGCGCGCCGCCGCCTCCGCCCCCGCCCAAGGGCGTCGACCAGGTCGCGCCGGCCGCCGCGCCCGTCGCCGGTCACGGGACACCCGCCCCGGTGCCGCCCCCCGCGGCCAAGGGCGTCGGCGCCGTCGAGGGCGTCAAGACGCCCGGCAGCGCCGGCATCCACGCCGTCCAGGGCATCGCGGGGATCGACACCGACAAGCTCCGCAACCTCGAGGCCGCGCTCCAGGCCAAGCCCGCCGCCCACGGCGAAGGCCCCAAGGCCAAGGCCGCCGCGCAGCTGCTCGGCAAGCCCGCCACCACCGTCAAGCCGCCGGAGGAGAAGACCGACGGCCGCTCCGACTTCCAGGAACGCATCCCCGACAAAGGCTCCTGAACCCACCGCTTTATTAATAATATGAAAATCCGCCCCTCCCTCCGGTCCGCCGGCCTCGCGCTCGGCGCCCTCGTCTGGGCCGCCGCCCTCGCCGCGCAGGCGCCGGCGCCCGCGCCCGCCGCCCTCGACGCGAAGACCCTGCGCCAGTACGAGAACCTGCTGAACTACAAGTTCTCGCGCGACCTCAACGAGGTCTTCGGCGCGCTGGAGAAGTCCGGCAAGGACGACAGCCGCCAGCCCGTGGACGTCCGCTTCCTGCACGCCTTCCGCCTCGGCGACTGGCCGCGCGTCCGCGCCGAGCTCCGCCTGCTGCCGCCCGACCTCGCCCGCCGCATCTACGATAAGATGCTGAACGACCTGCTGGAGCGCCGCCTCATCGCGCTGCGCCTCGACGACGCCCTGGCGCTGGTCGACGCGGTGCCGGGCGACCTGACCGACGACGAGGCCCGCAAGGTCGGCCAGCTGCTGTCCAACGTGCTCGCCCCGGGCGACTCCTTCTGGCTGTCCGAACGCCTCGCCAAGGGCACGGAGCAGCTCGGCGGCGCCGACCCCGCGAAGCGCCTGCGCACGGCCCGCATGCTCATCGCCGGCGGTTTCAAGGAGCTCGCCCGCGCCTACCTGCCGGACCCCGCCCAGCTCGAGAAGATCCAGGACGAGGCCATGAAGGCCGAGTTCCAGGCGTTCCTCTCGGCCGAGGAGGCCACCGACGCCCAGCAGCGCGACCAGGTGCAGCGCATCTGGGACGAGAACGTGCGGCTGCTCTCGCAGGACCGCGTCAACGATTGGGAGCGCACCAAGGCCGGCGCCGCGCTCGCCCGCATCATGATGCAGGTGCCGCCGAGCACCCTGGGGCCCTCCTTCCGGGCGTTCCTGAAGGACCACCCGGAAAGCGCGGTGTCCATGGTCGGCGGCCTCGTCCGCAAGGTGCAGAACGAGTCCCGCGGCGAGCCCGCGGTCCGCGCCGACAACCTGCGCGCCCAGGCGACGCTGGCCAACCTCCTCGTCGAGCAGGTCGACGTGACCCAGAAGCCTTGGGAGCAGTATGTGCAGATCATGGCGGAGACCTGGATCGCCGAGGCCGAGGCGTCCTTCGCCCAACGCAACAACGGCGGGGCCCGCCAGCGCGGCGGCAAGGGCTCGACGCTCACCGGCGAGGACCTGCTGACGTTCGCCCCGACGGGCAAGTGGGTCGCCGCCCTGAACCCGGAGGTGCGCGGCCGCTTCGACACGGCGCTCTCCCGCGCCATCCTCGTGAGCGCCGATTTCGACGCGGCCTCGGAGCGCATCCTCGAGCTCAGCAAGCGCCACCCGCAGGCGGCCATCGCCCTCGCGGAGGACTTCATCACCGCCTGGGCCCAGGCCCATAACCCGCAGCTCCCCGAGGAGCTCCGCAAGAAATACGGCCTGCCGGAGGAGACGCGCATCCCCGTCACGCCCGTCATGATGGAGCGCAACATCGACAGCCTCGCCCGCATGATGGGGCTCTTCCGCGCCGCCGGGATCGCGCCTCGCGACTACAACCGCGTCGTGACGGCCTTCGACCTCGCCTACAGCAACGCCGAGGCCTACCGCGAGTCCCACCTCGAGAAGGTGTTCGGCCCGATCCCGCAGATGAGCGACCAGGTCTTCTTCCTGCTCGTGAACAGGATGCACGCGAACCTCTCGGACCGCTGGCGCAAGCCTGAGACGCAGAAGACCGGCCTGACGCGCCGCACCGACGCGCAGACCTACGAGATGGTCGCCGCGGGCTACGCCCAGACGTTGAGGATGGTCGACCAGTGGCTGGCCGGCCGCGCCGACAGCTCGCGCGCCCTCGCCTTCGCCGGCGGGCTCCTGTGCGAGTGGGGCGACTTCGAGTTCTTCCAGGAGCTCGCGCCGATGGACACCCAGAAGCGCCTGCTGGCCTACAAGGAGCGCAACCTGCAGTCGCAGGAGTATTTCCAGCGCGCCGTCGACGCCTACGGCCGCGAGGTGCTCCGCAAGAACCCGGCCGATTACTCGGTCGAGATCCATCTGGCCTGGTTCAACAGCCTCCTGGGCATCGGCCCGAACGGCAGCCTGAACCTGGGCAAGACCATGAACCGCGCCGCGCTCGGCCGGATCCGGTCCTCCCTCCAGGCGCTGCCCGGCAAGGCCGCCGCGACCCACCTCGCGATGCTCGCGAAGATCCTCAACGCGAAACTGACCGACGAGCGCGAGCCGCTCCACGAGGACCTGAAGTATCGCTACCTCGCCAGCGCCCTCGTCGTGACCAAGGACGACCCGTTCACCCTCGGTCTCCAGAAGAAGGTCGCGTACTTCGACGAGCTGCTGGGCGAGATCCGCCTCCAGACCCGGCTCGACGGCCCCAACACCGTCGGCGTCGACCAGGAGTTCGGCGTCCTCGTGAGCGTCGTCCACACCGAGGCGATGGGCCGGGTGGCCCGTTTCGGCCAGTACCTGAGCAACGAGCCGGCCCCGGCGGGCGCCGCGCCCAAGGGCAAGCTGCGCCGTTCGCTCTCGCCCCGGAAGGGCAAGGAATCCGGCGGCGCCCGGGACGACTTCGAGCTCGCGCTCACCGAGGCCCTCGCGCCGTTCTTCGACGTCCGCTCCATCACCTTCTCGGCGCCCGACGTGAAGCCGCGGCCGACGGCCCGCCCGGGTTGGGAGGAGACCACGCTCGCCTACATCCTCGTGAAGGCCAAGGACGCGAGCGTCGACAAGGTGCCGCCGGTCTCCCTCGACCTCAAGTTCATCGACCTCACCGGTCCGGTCACGATCCCCGCCGTCTCGGCCGAGACGCTCCTGAAGGTCCAGCCGGGCCTCGTCGCCCCGCGCCCGGCCCAGAAGGTCGAGGTGCTCCAGACGCTCGACACCCGGCAGTTCGCCATCAACGGCGCGCTCACCCTCGAGATCAAGGCGACCGCGCAGGGGCTGGTGCCCGAACTCGACCAGCTGCTCGACCTCGAGCCGCTGCGCCGGGTCGCGGCGATCCGCCAGGTCAGCCCGCATGACGGCTTGCTCATCAAGGAACTTTCCACCTGGGGCGACCAGGTGGGTCCGCGCTCGGAGCGCCTCTGGACCGTCTCGCTCGACGGCGACAAGATCCGCGCCAAGGACCAGGCGACCGAGGTGCCGTTCCCGGTCGCGCGTTCCAAGGAGGTCGCGGTGGTCTGGCAGACCTACCAGGACCAGGACCTCAAGGTCCTGCCCAAGCCTTCGGTGCTCCTCGATCGCGTGAAGACCGCGCCCGGCGCCGGCCTGGTCGCCGTCGCCGAGGAGACCCCGGTCTGGGCCTACGCCCTCGGCGGGCTCGTCCTGCTGGCCGGCGGCCTGTTCCTCGCGCTCCGCCCCAAGGGTCCGCCCGCGCCCAAGCCCCTGCGGGCGCGCGACGTCTTCAAGCTGCCCGCGACCCTCGACGGCTTCGCGGTCGTCGCCTTGCTCCGCCGCATGGGCGCCAGCCCGCTGATGGCGCTGACCGCCCCGCAGCAGCAGGAGCTCGCCGCCGACCTCGAGCGGGTGCAGTCCGCCTGCTTCGGCGCCACCGCGGCGATGAGCGAGGCCGACCTCAAGGCCGTGGCCGAGAAATGGCTGCGCCTCGCCCGCTGAAACCCACCTTCACGAACAAACCCAACAGATTCCCATGAAAGCCTCCTCTCCCGGCGTCGCCAGCGCCCAGCAATTCGTCGCCGACGTGCGCGGCCGCGTCGGCCAGGTCGTCGTCGGCCAGGATGTCGTCGTCGAGCGCGTGATGATCGCGATGCTCACCGGCGGCCACCTGCTCCTCCAGGGCATGCCCGGCCTCGCCAAGACCCTCCTCGTCAACACCGTCGCCAAGGCCATCCAGCTGGATTTCCGCCGCATCCAGTTCACCGTCGACATGCTCCCGTCCGACATCGTCGGGTCCGAGGTCATCGACCAGAAGTCGGGCGAGTTCCGCATCCACCGCGGCCCGATCTTCACGAACCTGCTGCTGGCGGACGAAATCAACCGCGCGGCCCCGAAGGTCCAGGGCGCGATGCTCGAGGCGATGCAGGAACGCAAGGTCACCATCGGCGGCCAGACCATGAAGCTGCCGACCCCGTTCCTCGTCATCGCCACGCAGAACCCGGTGGAGCAGTCCGGCACCTTCGAACTGCCGGAGGCGCAGCTCGACCGCTTCATGCTCCTCCACCGCCTCGGCTACCCGACGCGCGACGACGAGCAGATGATCCTCCAGCGCCAGCTGGGCATGGGCCTGCGCAAGGAGGACGGCGGCGCCGTCCCGCGCTCGGCCTTCGACATGATCGACGACCGCCCGGTCGGCACCGCGGCCGACCTCGTGGCGGCGATGGAGGCCGTGCAGTCGGTCCACGTCAGCGAGGTCTTCCTCAAGCACAGCGTCGAGCTCGTCCGCCGCACCCGCGAATCCAAGCTGCTGGATTTCGGCTGCTCGCCCCGCGCCGGGCTGGCCCTCGTCAACGCCGCCCGCGCCCGCGCGGTGATCCACGGCCGCGACTTCGTCACCCCCGAGGACCTCTTCGCGCTCGCGGAGGACATCGTGCTGCACCGCATCCGCGTGAGCTACGAGGCGTCCGCCGCCGGCCACACCGGCGCGCAGGTGCTGGAGTCCATCCTCGCCGGCCTCGGTTGAACGCATGCGTCGGACGCACCAGCTCACCCCCGACCCGGTCGATGCCCGGCAGTTCGAGGTCGCCGTCAAGCACCTCGCGAACAGCCTGGACTTCGGCCAGGTCGACTCCGTCTTCCACGGGGCGGGGCTGGAATACGCGCAGTCCCGGCTCTACGTGCCCGGCGACGCCGTCAAGTTCATCGACTGGAAAGTCTCGGCCCGCGTCGGCAAGCTGTTCGTGAAGGAGTTCCACGAGACCAAGCAGCTGCCGCTCTACCTGCTGCTGGACACCTCGGCCTCGATGTGCGTCTCCTCGCGGCCGCTCAGCAAGTACGCCTGGGCGGTCCGCGCCGCCACCGGCATGGCGCTCGCCGCCCAGTCCGCCGTCACGCCCGTCGGCCTGCTGGGCTGCGGCGCGGCCGAGCTGCACATCCGGCCGACGCTCTCGCGCAACGTGGTGATGGAGTGGTCCCACCGCCTGCGTCGCCATGATTTCACGGAGGCCACCTCGCTCGCGCGCCGCGCCCGCGAGCTCGCCCCGTCGCTCCGCCGCCGCACGACCATCGTCGTCCTGAGCGACCTCCACGATCCTGGTTCGCTCGAGGCCCTGCAGGTGCTCGCGCAGCAGCACGACTGCGTCGTCCTGCATTTCGAGGATCCGGCCGAACGGGGCCTGGCCGGCACGGGCTTCCACCGCGGCGTCGAGGCCGAGACAGGCGAGACGTTCCTGGGTCGCGGCGGCCGCCCGTGGGTCGACACCGCCGCCTGGAAGGCCGAGCTCACCCGCTTCGGCATCGATTACCTCCACCTGCGCACGGACGAGCCGATGGCCGGCAAGCTCCGCCACTTCCTGAAGCACCGGGCCCGCGGCCCCGGGAGCGTCCGCTGACATGCGCGCCGTCCTCGCTTTCCTGCATCGCCGCTGGGTCCCGTGGGTCGCCCTCGCGCTCGTGCTCGGGTTGCCGCTGGCCTGGTGGCTGACCCGCGCCGACGACGGCCTGAACGTCCCGCTCGGCGTGGAGCAGGCGGCCATCGTGACCTACGGCGGGCCCGCCCTGATGGTGAAACCCTTCAAGTGGGGCGTCGGCGTGAACGTGCGCATCGCGCAGGTCTCCGAGCGCGACGGCTTGCGCGTCTACGACATCCGCTACCTCGCGAACCGCGCGGGGACGTTCGACCTGCGCGACTACCTGGGCGCCGAGGATGGCCGCCCGCCCGAGGGACTGCCGTCCTTCCGCTTCACCGGCGATCCCAAGCTTTCCAAGGAACTGGAGTCCCGCATCCGCGAGACCGAGCCGGCGGAGATCGAGCTCGGCGGGCATTATTACCTGACCCTGGCCGCCCTCGGCGTCGTTTGGCTGGGCTGGCTGCTCCTACTCATCTTCTACGGCCGCCCGAAGCCGCCGGTCGTCGTCCCGCCCGCGCCGCCGCCCACCCGGGCCGAGATCTTCCAGGCGTTCCTCGTCCGGGTGGAACAGGGGACGCTCGACGCCGCCGGGGCCGCGCAGCTGGAGATGGCGTTGCTGCGCGCTTGGCGCGACGGGCTCGTGCCCGCGGACGCCCCGATGGCTCGGGCGCTCGCC
>JBEGOO010000252.1:0-4356 GCA_041182045.1 Verrucomicrobiota bacterium | reverse complement strand
GAGGCGTACTTGTTCTTCACCTTGTCGAGGTGTTCCTGGGCCTTGTTGGCCTTGGCGATCTCGGCGTCGAGCTGCTCCTTGGAGAAGAGGGCGGCGACCTTCTCCTTCTCCTTCACGAGGTCTTCCTTGGCGGTGTTGAGCTCGGCGGCGAGGGCGTCCTTCTTGCCGTTGGCGTCGGCCAGCTGGCCGGTGAGCTCGTCGCGCTTGCGGGTGAGCTCGGCGCGTTCGCCCTCGAGGGTGGCGACGTTGGCGGTCAGGCCCTCGATCTTGGTCTTCTTGTCGGCGACGTCGGCCTCGAGGTCCTTCTTGTTGCCTTCCAGTTCGGTGATGCGCTCGCGCTTCTTGGTCAGGAGGGCGGTGGTCTTGGCCGAGATCTCCTTCATGCGGCCGTCGAAGTCCTTGGCGGCGCCGATCTCGGCGTCGACCACGGCGAAGTTGGTGGCGGTCATCGAGGTCTCGATCTTGCCCTTCAGGAGGAAGGCGAAGACGCCCGCGGCGACGGCGGCGAGGACGCCGAGGATGCGGATGACGGTATTAAGCTTCTTGTTCATGGGGTAGGTAAGGGGTTAGGCGTGACGGAAAAGGGAGTGTCCCGGGTCCGGGTGGTCCTGCCGTTCGACAGGCCCGGGGTTGGACGAGACGTGAAGGAGAACTTTGAACACCACTTCCTCCGACCCGACAAGCCCATTTTCCTCACAGACTTGGGGGGTGGAGAGCCATTTTCCGGGGGTCCGGGCCAGGGCGGCGAGCACCTGGGCCCGGACCTTGAGGGTCTCCGAGGCGGCCTTCTTGCCGGCCTCGACCCCGGGCTGGTGGTAGGCGTTGATGCCCAGGAGGCTGGCGTAGAGTCCGACCGCCCGTTCGAACAGGGCGATGAGCATGCCCACGGCCGCGGCGTCGACCTGCTTGATGGTCAGGGTGATGCTGGCTCGGCCGTTGCCGGAGAGGGCCTCGCGGGTGCCAAGGAAGAAGGCCTGGAGGTAGGTGCCGGAGGTGACGCCCGGTTCGACCTCGGGGGACGGCCCCTCGCGGTCGGTCAGGACCTCGATGAAGACCGCGAAGAAGTTGTCCAGACCGTCGCGGAGCTGTTGCACGTACGCATGCTGGTCGGTCGAACCCTTGTTGCCGTAGACCGTCAGGCCTTGGTTCACCTTGCGGCCTTGGAGATCGAGCTCCTTGCCGAGCGACTCCATCACCAGCTGCTGCAGGTAGCGGGAGAAAAGCAGCAGGCGATCCTTGTAGGGGAGCACGACCATCGCCTTGGTGCCCTTGCCTTCGGTGAGGTGATGCCAGGCCAACGCGAGCTGCGCGGCCGGGTTGCGCGCGCCGTCGGGCACGCGGGTGAGCGCGTCCATCTCGCGCCCGCCGCGGAGCAGGCCGCGGATGTCCACGCCTTGCAGGGCCGCGGGCAGCAGGCCGACCGGGCCGAGCTCGCTGGTGCGGCCGCCGACCCAATCCCACATGGGGAACCGGGCCAGCCACTGTTCCTTCACGGCGACCTGGTCGAGCTGGCTGCCTTCGCCGGTGACGGCGACGGCGTGTCGCGCGAAGGCGAGGCCGGCGCGTCGCCAGCGATGCGCGGCCTCGATCTGCCCGTTGCGGGGTTCGGGCGTGCTGCCCGACTTGGAGGTGACGATCGCCAGCGTGGTGCCGAGGCGTCCTTCGAGGGTGTCGAAGACGCGGTCGATGCCGTCGGGGTCGGTGTTGTCGATGAAGTGGACGCGGAGCTTGTCGGCCTTGCCGCCGAGGGCTTCGGCGACGAACTGCGGACCGAGGGCCGAACCGCCGATGCCGATGCAGAGGAGGTCGGTGAAGGCTCCGGCGGCGCCGCGGAGCGAGCCTTGGTGCACCTGCGCGGCGAACTGCTCGATGGCCCGGACGGAGGCTTCGATCGCGGCGGTCGTGGCGGCGTCGGGGGCGAGCTCGGGGGCGCGCAGCCAGTAGTGGCCGACCCGGCGCTTCTCGTCGGGGTTGGCCACGGCTCCTTTCTCCAGCGCGGCCATGTCGGCGAAGGCGCGGGCCAGGGCGGGCGCCAGACGTTCCGCGAAACCCGCGGGCGCGGGGGCGCGGCTCAGGTCCAGGGAGAAGCCGAGGGCGGGGTAGCTCAGGAGCTGCCGGCGGAAAGCGTCGAAGGAGGAGGCCATCGCCTCCTCTATGTCCCCGGTGGCGCCGGGACGCAATCCCGTTCCCGGCTCAGCGGCGCGGGCTGAGCACGTGCACCCCTTTTTTGTTGGCGAGCACGATTTCCGCCCGCCCGTCCCCGTCGAGGTCCGCCACCGTGAACTGGGTGCCGACGCCCGCGGCGTCGTCGGCGATATGAGCGGAGAAGACGACCTCGCCTCGGTCGTCCTTGGTCCAGCTCAGCCAGACCACCAGCGGGGCCGCCTGCGGGTTCGCGTCGCCCTTCGGGCCGTGCGCCCAGAAACGTTTGCCGGTCACCAGGACCGGTTGCCCCGGCAGGATCTGGCGGCTGAGCGCGAGCGCGTGCATCTGGCCGAGCGCGAGGCCATCGAGCGAGTTCTCGGGCTTGTCGTCGAGGATCCGGCGCTCGACGAACGAGATCGCGCCGTCCGCGGCGCGGCGTTGCCGGAACCAGGAGAGGCCGAAGCGGTGCGCATCGAGCGAGGTGAGGACGTCGGCCAAGCCGTCGCCGTCGACGTCGTGCACGATCATCTGCGCGCCGCCGTTGCGGCCGGAGGAAAACGGCACGGGATGGAATTTCCAGAGGGCGCCGGGCGCGGCCGCGGGGCCGGGGTTCCCCCACCAGCCGTTGCGTTCCAGGATGTCGGGAAGGCCGTCGCCGTCGAGGTCGCCGACACCGAGGCCATGCGTGAAACGGGCGTATTTCCCGGGGGCCGCGGGGCTGACGGGGATGAACTTCGCGGGTCGCGACGCGTCCTGGGGGTCGAGCTTCGCGTAGCCGACGGCGCCATCGGACATGCACACGAGCTCGGGTCGGCCGTCGCCGTCGAGGTCGACGAGGTGCGGGGATTCGTTGTCGGTCCGGGCGAGGAAGAGGTGGCGCTTCCAGGGACCTTCCGTCGGCGCGCCCGGGTTCTCGTACCAGAAAGTCTCCTTGCCGGGGAAGCCCACGGTGATGACGTCGGGCTTCCCGTCGCCGTTCAGGTCCGCCACCAGCTGCACGAACGATTCCGAATACCCGAGCGCATCGTATGGTCTGCCGGGGTTCGCGGCGAAGCTATGGCGGACGCGGAAATCCGGCCCGGCGTACCAGTGCGGCCCCGCCACGATGTCCGGGACGCCGTCGCCGTCGAGGTCGCCGACCGCGCAGCCCTCGCTGAAGAAATCCGTCGTGAGCGTGCGCCGTTCGAACGTCGGCGTCGGCGCGGCGAGCAGGCCGGCGGCGCCGAGGCACGCGAGGGCGAGGAGGGTGGGGCGGGGCATGGCCGCACTCTGGCGCCTTCCGCGGCGCACGCAAAAACAAAGCAGGCGAGGCCGGGGCCTCGCCTGCGGATGACCCGGTCGGGCCGGTTCAGTCGCCGTCGGTGATGGCGCCGTCGGAGGCCGAGGAGACGAGCTTCGCGTACTTGGCGAGCGTGCCGCGCTTCTCCTTGCACGGCGAGGCCTTCCAGGACTTGAGGCGGTCCGCGATCTCCGCTGCCGGGACGACGAGGTTGATCTCGTTTTTCTGCGCGTCGATGGTGATGGTGTCGCCGTTCTTCACGACCGCGAGCACGCCGCCGACGGCGGCCTCGGGCGTGATGTGGCCGACCACGAAGCCGTGGGAGCCGCCCGAGAAACGTCCGTCGGTGATGAGCGCGACGGTCTTGCCGAGGCCCTTGCCCATCACGGCGCTGGTGGGTCCGAGCATCTCGCGCATGCCGGGGCCGCCCTTGGGGCCTTCGTTGCGGATGACGATCACGTGGCCGTCCTTGACCTCGCCGTCGAGGATGCCGCGGAGCGAGGCTTCCTCGGATTCGTAGACGATGGCCTGACCGGTGAAGGCGTTGCCTTCCTTGCCCGAGATCTTGGCGACGGAGCCTTCGGGAGCGAGGTTGCCGCGCAGGATGCGCAGGTGGCTGTCGGCCTTGATCGGGTTGGAGAAGGGACGGACGACGTCCTGGTCGGCGGCGTAGCTGCCGACGTTGGCGAGGTTCTCGGCGACGGTCTTGCCGGTGACGGTCAGGCAGTGACCGTGCAGGAGGCCCTTATCGAGGAGCATCTTGAGCAGCGGCTGGAGGCCGCCGATGCGGACGAAGTGGGCCATGTTGTATTTGCCGCTCGGCTTGAGGTCCGCGAGCACCGGGACGCGGCGGCCGACGCGCTCGAAGTCCTCGAGGGTGAGCTTGACGCCCGCCGAATGGGCCATCGCGATGAGGTGGAGCACGGCGTTCG
>JBEGOO010000251.1:0-7365 GCA_041182045.1 Verrucomicrobiota bacterium | reverse complement strand
GCGACCCCGAGCGCATCGTCGCGGCGAAGGCGCGTTCGAGCTGGGCGGTATCGACCCCCGCCAGCGCCCGCGCCTCGGCGGCGTCCTTGGGCGTGCGCCAACCCCCTTGGCTGTCGGGCGGCGGGAAATAGGTCGCCGCCGGGAGGGCGAGGGGGAACAGGAGGAGGGAGAGGAGGCGCATGGACAATGAAGTGGGCCTGGGCCGGGGCTCGGGCCGGGGCCGGGGTGGTATTGAAAATAAATGAATCGTCGAGATGGGTCCAAAGTCGAGCCCAAGCCCAAGCCTATACTCTGGCAACTTGCCCGTTCTTGGCTTGTCTACGGGTCACCCCGATGCGTGCGCTGATCGCCTTGATCCTGACCTGGCTGGCCTTGCCGGCCGCCGAGCCGCTGTTCGAACGCGACAACCTGGTGGCGTGGTGCCTCGTGCCGTTCGACGCGAAGAAGCGCGGTCCCGAGGAACGGGCGGCCATGCTTGAAAGCCTGGGCTTCAAACATTTCGTCTACGATTACCGGGCGGAGCACGTGAAGCAGTGGGATGACGAACTCATCGCGTTGAAGAAGCACGGCATCGAACTGACGGGTTGGTGGTTCCCGACGACCCTGAACGACGAGGCCAGATCGGCCTTGGCGCTTTTCCGCAAGCACGGCGTCCATCCGCAGCTTTGGGTCATGGGGCAGGGTGGCGCCGGGCCGGCGAAGGACGACGCCGAGCAACGGGCCCGGGTGGCCGCCGAGGTGGCCCGGCTCAAGCCGATCTGCGAGGCGGGCGCCGCGCAAGGTTGCCCGGTGGCGCTCTACAACCATGGCGGTTGGTTCGGCCGGCCGGAGAACCTCGTCGCGATCGTCGAGGCCCTCCGCACCGAGGGCGTGCGCGACGTGGGCATCGTCTATAACCTGCACCACGCCCATGACGTGGTCGAGCGGTTCGACAAATTCCTGCCCAAGCTGCTGCCTTACCTGCTTTGCGTGAATTTGAACGGCATGGATGCCGACGGCGAGGCCGCGGGTCGGAAGATCAAGCCCGTGGGCGCGGGGCATCTCGACCTCGCGTTGCTCCGTCAGGTCCGCGCGAGCGGCTACCGCGGGCTGGTGGGTATCCTGAACCACGCCGACGTCGACGCGGAAGGTCGCCTGCGGGACAATCTCGATGGGTTGGCCTGGTTGGTCGCGCAGCTCGACGACCCGGTCGCGCCGCCCGCCCCGCGCTACCGCACCTGGTCGGAGCCGGCCGCGAAGCGTCCGCTCGCCGGCGCCCAGGCGGTGCCCTCGTCGTCCCCCGAGTTCGGGTCCGCCCTCGCCGGCGGTTTGCTGGTGCTGGGCAAGCCGGAGTACCATGCCTGGCCGATCGTCGCGGAGTGCCGCGCACGCCTCGACGGCAAGGCCAACTACAACGTCCTCATCGCCTGTAACAACAAGCCCGAGCTCGGACACTGGGAGTTCAAGACGGACCGCGGCACGGGGGCCTTCGGCCTGTACATCCCCGGCCGCGGGGGCGAGTTCCCGACCGGGCGCGTGATGACCGACGGGAAATGGCACGACTACGCCGCGTCGATCGGCGTCGACCGGGTGCGCGTCTGGATCGACGGCGAACTCGCGCTGGATCGTCCGCTCCCGCCGGAGGGGCGACGTCCGGCCGCGAAGACGGAGCAGCTGGCCTTCGGACGTTTGGTCGACGGTTCGATCGGCTGCGACGGCGTCATCGACGATGTGCGGATCTCCCGCGGTGACTTCACCCCGGCCCGTTCCGTGGGCCCGCGTCCGCGCGAGGCGGCGACCGTGGGGCAATGGCAGTTCGAGGAGCCGTTCGCGACCACCCCCGTGCCGGCGGATTTCCACCCGCCGAAGCCGCCGCTGCATCCGGAGGAGACGCGCCTGTGGCAGGCCTTCGTCAACCGCGACCGGATCTACGACTATTACGCGAAGCAAGCGGCGGCGTTCCGCGGTTCGGGGGCGACGTTGCTGCCGGAGTACCCAGGGCTCGACGGCGGGCTCTACGGTCATCAGGGCAACCAGAACGACCAGGTGACGTGGCGGGACAAGCGTTGGGAGCAGGCCGACCATGGCGCGGTCTTCTCCGGCGTGTTCCGTGGCGAAGGCCTGACAATCCCCAAGGGGGTCTGCGTCCATGAGGGCGACCGCAGCGCGGTCTTCGACCCGGTGACGTTGTCGTTCCCGTTGGAGTGGAAGGGCGGCTTCGTGCAGCTCGGCGAGATGCGTCACGGCTTCAACGATGGCGGACGCATCCAAGGGACGGTCGTGCGCAAGCAGCCCCTCAGCGAGACGCCCAAGGAAGCGATTTACCATGGTTTCTATCGTCATGGGACCCAGACGGTGTTCAGTTATGCCGTCGCCGGCCGGGAGGTCCTCGCCACCGCGTGGAGCGGTCCGCAGGAGCCCGCCAAGCTCGCGCACCTGACGAAAGGCGGCCCCGCGCAATGGCCCCGGTGGATCGAGACCAAGGGCTCGGTCGGGCAGGGGAAGCCTTTCGCCACCGACACCATCGCCGTGCCGTTCGCCAATCCTTACGGCGCGCTCATGTTCCTGAGCGGACTCGACTTCCTCCCCGACGGCACCGCGGCGGTCTGCACGATGACCGGCGAGGTCTGGCTGGTGCGCGGGCTCGACGCCGACCTGGCGCAGGTCCGTTGGAAACGTTTCGCCACCGGACTGCATCAGCCGCTCGGGCTCAAGGTGGTCGACGGTCGCATCCACGTCCTCGGACGCGACCAGGTCACGCGCCTGCACGATCTCAACGGCGATGACGAGGCCGACTTCTATGAATGCGTCGCGCATGGCTACGCGACCTCCGGGGGCGGTCATGATTACGTGATCGGGCTCGAGGTCGATGCGCAGGGGCGCTTCTACACGTCCTCGGGCAACCAGGGGATGCTGCGCCTGACGGGCCTGCGCGGCGTGGAGGTCCTCGCCACCGGTCTGCGCAACCCGAACGGCACGGGTTTCTCCCCTGACGGGAAGTTCTTCACGTCGAGTCTGCAGGAAGGCAACTGGACGCCGGCGTCGGCCATCGTGCAGGTGGAGTTCGGCCGGAACGAAGGCGCGCACTTCGGTTACGGTGGTCCGAAGGACGGCGCCGCGCCGCACGCCCCGTTGCTCTATCTTCCGCGCGGCGAGGACAATTCCAGCGCCGGCCAGGTCTTCCTCCCGGCGTCCGCCTGGCCGGCCCTGCGTGGTGCGGGCAACCTCGTGCATCTTTCCTTTGGGGCCGGCGCGGCCCTGATGGTCACCCGCCAGCAGGTCGACGGCCGCTGGCAGGGCGCCGCGCAACGCATCGCCGCGGACTTCCTCTCCGGCTCGCAGCAGGGGCGTTTCAACCCCAAGGATGGGCATCTCTATGTCACCGGCATCGCCGGCTGGCAGACCTACACGACCGACGACGGGTGCTTCCAGCGCGTCCGTCACGTCGGCGGCGCACCGGTGCTCGTCGGCCATGAGGTGCGCGACAACGGGGTGCTGCTGCGCTTCAGCGAGAAACTCGACCCGGCCGTCGCCGGGCGCGCCGCCGGGCATTTCGCGCAGGCCTGGAATTACCGGTATGCCGCCGCCTACGGGTCGCCCGAGTTCTCCGTCGCGCATCCCGGGGTCGTCGGCCACGACGTCCTCGCCGTCCGCGGCGCGCACGTGCTGGCCGACGGCGCCGCGCTCTTCGTCGAGATCCCGCAGCTCACCGTGGCCCATCAGGTGCACCTCAACCTCGCGTTGGTCGCCGGCCGGACCACCGATATCTTCCTGACCGCGCACGCCTTGGCCGAACCCTTCCGCGATTTCCCCGGTTATGCCTCGATCCCGAAGACGGCCCACGCCCACGCGTCCGCCGCGCTCCCCGCGGGCGCGTCCGGCGCGATGCGTCCGGTGCGGTGGGAGACGGAAGTCTGCGGCACGCCGCCGCAGGAGCGCACGCTCGAGACCGCGACCGGGCTCCAGTTCGCCCAGAAAGAGCTCCGCGTGAAGGCCGGTCGAGGCGTCGCGTTGACCGTCGTGAATCCGGACAGCATGCCGCATAATTGGGTGCTGACCAAGCCCGACGCGCTGGAGGCGGTCGCGCTGCTGTCGGCGAAGATGGCGGCCGAGCCGGACGCGTATGTCCGCCATTACGTCCCCGAGACGCCGGACATCCTTTGCCACACCCGGCTGATCGACGCGGGCAAACGGACCACGGTCTATTTCGACGCCCCCAAGGTGCCGGGCCGCTACCCGTACCTCTGTTCCTTCCCCGGCCACGCGCAGATCATGCGCGGCGTCCTGATCGTCGAGTGACCATGTTCGGCGCGCTGGCCAGTTATCTCTCCGGGGTCTCCGCCGCCTTCCGCACGAAGGTCGGTGACGGCCCGCTGTTCGCCACGGTCGCCGCGGCCGAGCCGGAGGCCCGGCAGGTCGCGCTGATCCTGCCGGCGGCCAAGGCGGGCATCCTCGCCGCGCGCGACGCCATCGTCGAGGCCGAGGTGGGTAGAGTGGCCGCGGCCACGCCCATCGCCGCGTTGGCCGATTTCGGGGCGCGCGTGGCGCCGCTCGCCTCGGCGGGGTTCCGCCTGGTGGCCGACCTCCGTGGGCAGGGAATGGCTTCGTTGATGGCCCGCGAAGGCATCGGCGAGGTCACGGCGGGCGCGGCGATCTCGGCCGCCCAGGCTCTCCTGGAACAGGCCCGCACGGAGGTCCGCCTGATGCCCGACCCCGACGAGCGGCGCGGCGGCGACACCGCGCTCCTGCTCGCCGTCGTCCGTTACGAGGCCCTTCTCCGCGAGCTGCCTTCCCGTTCCGAGGCGCTCACGAGCCGTCAGCAAGCCCTTTCCGCGGCGGCCCGGCGCCTGCGCGATGGCACGGTGCCCGCTGAGCACCTGTTCTCCGCCGCCAAGCGCGCGGCCCGCGCGGCCGAGGAGGCCCGCCTGAAGCGGGAAGCCGACTGGGTCCTGGCCGAGGCGCGCATCCTCAACCGCTACGCGCGGGAGCTCACCTTCGACGAGGCGACGGTCTGGAAGCGCTACGCCGAGAACGCCGCGGCCTTCGTCGCGCTCATCGAAGGGGCGACGAGCGTGGCGCCCGGGGTGGCTCGCGTCGCCACCGGCCTGCCCGACCAACGCGGCGGCTTGCCCGCCGAGATCGCCGACGCCGTCGAGGCGACGAGCTTGGATCTCTCGCTGCTGACCGCGACGCTCCGGCGTTACCAGCTGTTCGGGGCGCAGTACCTGGTCCATCAGCGACGGTCGCTGCTCGGCGACGACATGGGGCTGGGCAAGACCGTGCAGGTCCTCGCGGCCATGTGCCACCTCGCGGCGCAGGGCCGCCGCCGCTTCTTCGTCGTCGCCCCCAACGCCGTCCTGATCAACTGGGAGCGCGAGGTCCATAAGCACACCCGGCTCGGGGCGGTCGTCATCCACGGCTTCGACCGCGACGACGAGCTGGCGCAATGGCACCGGGACGGGGGCGTCGCCATCACCACCTTCGCCACCCTCGGCAAACTCGTCGACCGCATCGGGCCGGTCGACCTGGTCGCCGTCGACGAGGCCCACTCGGTCAAGAACCCGGACGCCCAGCGCAGCCAGGCCGTGGCGCGGTTGGCCGCCTCGGCCGACTACGTCGCCTTCCTCACGGGCACGGCCTTGGAGAACCGCCTCGAGGAACTCCAGCACCTCGTGCTGACGGTCCAGCCGGGTTTGCGCGACACCTTGGGCGGGCTGCTGGGGCAGGCCCGGCCGAAGCCGGTGGAGGTCCGCCTCAAGCTTGCGCCGGTCTACCTGCGACGCACGCAGAAGGACGTGCTCAAGGAACTGCCGGACCTGCTGGAGATCGATGAACTCATCCCGCTCGAACCGGCGGATCGCGAGGCCTACGCGAAGGCCCCGATGAACCTGATGCAGAAACGCCTCGCCGCGACCATCGGCGTCGGCGGCCAGCAGTCCGCCAAATACGACCGGCTCCGCGACCTGCTCGACCACTACCGGGAAGAAGGCCGCAAGGTCGTGCTGTTCTCGTACTTCCGCCAGGTGCTCGACGACGTCGGGGTCGTCACGGGCGGTTGCGATCGCATCGACGGCGGCATCGCCGCGGAGCAGCGCCAGGCCATCCTCGACCGTTTCACCGCGCGCGAAGGCTTCGCCGTCATCGCCCTCCAGATCGACGCCGGCGGCGTCGGCATCAACCTCCAGTCGGCCCAGGTGGTCATCTTGATGGAGCCGCAGTTCAAGCCCTCCACCGAGCGTCAGGCGGTCGAGCGGGTCCGGCGCATGGGGCAGACCCGCAAGGTGGTCGCCCATCGTTTCGTCGCGGCGAAGACCGTCGACGAGTACCTGGTGCTGCTCATCAAGCGCAAGGCCCAGCTCTTCGAGGATTATGCCCAGCAAAGCGCGGTGAAGGCGGCCAGCGCGATGGCCGTCGATGGCGGGGGTTTGGCCGCCCCGGCCGCGGCGGAGTTGCAGCGGATGATCGAGGAGGAGGGGAAGGCGTAGGGGAGGGCTAGGGCTAGGGACAGGGACAGGGCTAGGAGAGTCAAACGGGTTGCCAGAGGGTGGATGGGTGGACTAGGTGGAGAGGATGCGTTTCCCCTCGCTCCTTGCTTCGCTGTTCACTTTGACCGCTTTCGCCGCCGATGGACCGTTGGTCGCCCTGCGTCCCGCGGACGGGGCGGTCGAGGTGCTGGTCGATGGCAAGGTCGTCGCCGCCTACCTGACGGCGAACGACGTCTCCACGCCGGCCCGGGCGAACGAGACTTACAAGCCTTATCTCCGCATCGTGGATCCGGCGGATGGTCAGGCCATCACCAAGGGGCCGGGTGGCACGTACACGCACCACCGCGGCATTTTCTTCGGTTGGATGCGCATCGGTCTCGAGGGACAGAAACTCGACCTCTGGTCGATGGGTTCCGGCCGCCAGGTCCACACCGGCTTCAAGGAACAGACCGCCGCGCATGGCGTCGCCAAGCTCGTTTCGTCCATCGATTGGAACGACAAGAAAGGCCGGCTCATCGTCTCCGAGGAACGTACGATGGAACTCACGCCCTTGGCGGCCCCCGGCTTCCTGCGCGTGGACTTCCTGACGACCGTCAAGGCCGCGGCCGGCGATCTCGCCCTCGAGGCCGACCCCGAGCATGGCGGGGTTCATTACCGCGCCCCGCAGGAGGTCGACGCCGCCAAGACCAGCTATTTCTTCCCGGTCGCCAAGCCGCTGCCGCACAAGGATGTCGATTACCCTTGGGTCGGCATGACGTATGCGTTGGGCGAAAAGACTTTCGGCGTCGTGGAACTCGACCATCCGGCCAATCCCCGCGGTACCCGCTGGTCCGCCTATCGGGATTACGCCCGCTTCGGCGCCTACCCGCATGCCAGCCTCAAGAAAGGCGAGACGCTCTCG
>JBEGOO010000250.1:0-5305 GCA_041182045.1 Verrucomicrobiota bacterium | reverse complement strand
AACGGCAACACGTCCTCGATCCACTGGGACATGGTCTGCATCCAGCGCCCCGAGTACGGCGGCGGCGAGATCCGCTTCGACGGCAAGGTCATCCGCAAGGACGGTCTCTTCGTCCCCAAGGCCCTCCAGAAACTGAACCCCGACTACCTGCTCGGCAAGGCCCGCTAAGATGGCCGCCCCGAAGAAGGTGAAGCCCACCCGCATCGGTTCCCGCCCCCAGGCGCGCACCGCCAAGGCCACGCAACGCAAGGCCAAGCCGGCCCCGCACGTGCCCTACGCCGCGCGCCCCGCGAAGGCGCCCGTCGAGGAACACAAGCCCGACGAGGTCCTCGCGACCCGCATCCCCTCCGAGTTCGAACCGGGCCGCGCCGACAAGGTCGTCTCCGCGTTGCTCGAAGGCGTCAGCCGCTCCCGCGTCCAGCGCGCCCTCGACCTCGGCCTCGTGAAGGTCAACGGCGCCCCCGCCGACCGCCGCACGGTGCTCAACCCGGGCGACCACGTGCAGGTCGCCCTGCCCTCGCCCGAGGAACCGACCGCCCGCCCGGTCAAGCTGCCGCTCGAGATCCTCTTCGAGGACGCGCACCTCATCGCCATCAACAAGCCCGCCGGTCTGCTCACGCACCCCGTGCAGGGCTCCGACGAGGTCTCCGTCGTGCACGGCCTGCTCCATTACACCAAGGGCAAGCTCGCCCCCGCGGGCGGCGCGCCGCGCCCCGGCGTCGTCCACCGTCTCGACCGCGAGACCTCCGGCGTCATCGTCCTCGCGAAGACCGACAAGGCCTACCACGCGCTGGTCGCCCAGTTCGCCGAGCGGACCGCGCAGAAGGAATACCTCGCGCTGGTCGACAAGGCCCCGCGCCTCCTCTCCGGCCTGATCGACGCCAAGATTGACCGCCATCGCACCGTGCGCGTCCGCATGGCCGTGCGCGAGGATGGCCGCGACGCCGTCACCGAGTGGCGCGTCGAGGAGAAGTATGGCCCGCAGGCCGCGCTCGTGCGCGCCTTCCCGCACACCGGCCGCACGCACCAGATCCGCGTCCACCTGGCCCACCTCGGCCACCCGATCCTGGGCGACCGCACCTACGGCAAGTTCGACATCCCCGCGTTCACGGGCTGGCCGATGCCGCGCGTGATGCTGCACGCCCACCGCCTGACCTTGACGCACCCGCAGACCGGCAAGCCCCTGACCATCACCGTCGAGCCGCCGGCCGACTTCCAGGAACTCAAGGGGTGGCTGGCCGCGAAGTATGGTCGCAAGACCTACCTGCTGCCCGCTTAATAGGTTTAGGCGGTTAGCGGTTGGCGGTTGGCGGTTGGTGGCTGTGAGTAGCCATCGCGCCAGGCTGCCAGCGTAGGGACGTGATGCCCATCGCGTCCGCGACCGCGGTCATTCTGTCGGTCCGAAGCTCCAGGAAGGTCCGGCGAGGTGCACCACCCAAGCGGAGCCTCAGTCGTCACGAGACCCCTCCTGCCCTCGCGCCCTCGAGCCTTCCGGACCTCGTCTAATATCCTTTCTGCCCAGGCTTGGGCAGTTTGGTCGGGGCTTTCCAATCAGCGGGCAAGATCTTCGCGGCGGTCAATGGGTCGTCATCGCCGTCGGCCTTCATCCCGGCGGCGAGCTTCCCCAGCATGGACTGGACGCGCTCGGCGTGTTCAGGGCGGGCCGATAGGTCCTTGGTCTCGAACGGGTCGGCCTGCAGGTCGAACAGCTGCGTCCGGTCCACCTGCGGGTAGCGGATCAGCTTCCAGCGACCGTCCGTGATCGCCTTCTGGACCCGCTTGTAGCCGAAGACCAATTCCGTCCGCGCCGCGCGGGATGGGTCCGCCAGCACGGCGGTGAACTCCCGCCCCTCGCTCGTCCCCGGCGCCGGCACTTCGCACAGCTTGCCCAAGGTCGGCATCACGTCGAAGGTGTAGCACAATCCCGTGGCGCGGCGTCCCGCGGGCACCCCGGGGCCCGTGAAGACCAGCGGCACGCGCAGGCTGTGTTCATAGAGGTTCTGCTTCCCGATCAGGCCATGGGAGCCGCGCGCCACCCCGGAATCGGCGGCGAAGACCACGTAGGTGTTCCGCCCGGCCGGCGAGGCCTCCAGGGCGTCCAGCACGCGACCGACCTGGAGATCGAGGTAGCTGATATAACGGTAGTAATCGGCCAGCATCGCCTGGATCGCCGCCGGGGTCCGCGGCCACGGCAGCAGCTGTTCATCGCGGATCACCATCTCGCCGTTGTCGAACGGGTGCTGCGGCAGGAAATTGGCGGGCAGCGGGATCGTCGCCGGGTCGTATCTCACCGGGAAATCCTCCGGGACCACATGCGGGTCATGCGGACCGTCGAACGCGAGGTACGCGAAGAAGGGCTTCGCCGGGTCGTGTCCGCGGAGGAAAGCCAGCAGCTCGTCGGTCGCCTCCGCGCACAGATGCTGCGGGCAGGCCCGCTCGGGGCCGAGTTTCCCCGAAGGCAGCAGGTCGTTGATCTTCGCCTTCAGCGGGTTCGTCATCCCGCCGACGAAGAGCGAACGGGCCTGCTGGAAGGATTTGCCGACCGAGCCGGGCGTGTTGTGCCACTTCCCCGCCATGAAGGTCGCGTAGCCCGCCGCGCCGAACGCGTGCGGCCATGTCTCGTCGCGGGAGAGCTTCTCGTCGATGCGCGGCAACGGGCGGGCCGAGAGCAGCATCGCCCGCGACGGCACGCAGGTCGCGCCGTTGTTGCCGCCCTGCATGTAGGCCCGCTCGAAGGCGACGCCGCGCGCGACCAGCCGATCGAGGTTCGGGGTCTTGATCACCGGGTTGCCGAGCGCCGCGATCGTGTCGGCCCGCTGGTCGTCGGCGAAGATGAAGAGGACGTTGGGGCGCTCGGCGGCCGGCAAGGCCAGGCCGAGGCCGCCGGCCAGCAGGGCGACGAGTCTCCGGGGGGCGCGGAAAAGGTCCATGGCCCACCTCTAAGGGCGGGCGAGGGCTATTCCAAGCCTCGTTCAGTCGTCCGCCCCGGAACGACCGTGATGGCCGTCCTGCTTGCGATGCTGAGGCTCGTCCGGCTCCACGTGGACCAGCACCGAGATGACCTCGGGGTGCAGGCGGAGGATGTCGGCCTTCACCTGCCCGGCGATCGCATGCCCTTCGGCGACGGTGGCGGTCTCGGGCACCTGCAGGTGGAAGTCGACCTCGAAGCGGTCGCCGAGGCGACGGGCGCGGAAGGCGTGGAAGCCCTTGGCGCCCGGGACGGCGAGGATGTGCTCGCTGAGGTCGTGGAGGACGTGCTCGGCCGGCGCCGTGTCGATGAGATCCTCGCAGGAGACCTTGAAGAGCTTCAGCCCCTCGGCGCCGAGCCAGCCGGCGAGGACGAGGCCGACGACCTTGTCGAGGGCGCGCCATTCCGGGTGGACGTGGGCGACGACGACGGCGACGAGCGCGAGCAAGGAGGCGATGGCGTCGGCGCGATGGTCGGCGGCGTTCGCCAGCAGCAGCCGGGAGCCCAGCCGTTCCGCCTGGCGCCGGGCGTACTGGTAGAAGCCTTCCTTGAGCAGCAACGCGAAACCGGCGACCCACGCGGCCGCGATGCCGGGCTGGGCGAGCTCGCCCCCCTCCATCAGGGAGCGCACCGACGTCCAGGCGAGGCCGACGCAGAAGGCGATGACGAGACCGGAGATGAACATCGTCGCGAGGGTCGAGACGCGGTGATGGCCGTAGGGGTGGTCGGCGTCCTTCGGCAGGTGCGCGAACTTGAGCCCGATCAGGGCGGCGATGTCGCTCGCGATGTCGACCAGCGAGTGGATGCCGTCGGCGAGCAACGCCTGGGAGGACGCGAGGAAGCCGACGGTCAGCTTGGCCACGGCCAGCACGACGTTGACCCCGAGGCTCCAGGCCACGGTGAGTCCGCCTTCGCGCTGGAGCCGGGTGGTCATCGCGAGGAGTTGGCCTTGATCTGCTCGACCTCGCGACGCCAGTCGACGTGCGTCAGGGCGGCGGACTCGACCGCTTCGGCAGCCTTCGGCAGGCCGGCCAGGAGATCGACCAGGAAGAAGGCGGCGGCGCCCTTCAGGCTGGCCGCGTCGACGGTCACCTGCAGCCGACCCGGCTCGCCGGCCTGTGATTTCACGCCGACCGGCAGGAAATCGGCGGGCAAAATCCGGCCGGGCTTGAGGCGGAGCTCGCCGCGATCGGCGTAGAAGAAGTCGACCGACGCGACGGGGGCGGTCTCAGCCGGTTCCACGCCGGGGGCATAGTGCTCGACGATCAGGAGGGCATACGGGGGCAAATCCCGGCCGTCCGCGTCACGGCGATTGCGCCCGCCGGTGACCAGCTCGCGGCGAACCCCGCCGGTCGGCAGCTTGGTCCGACGCTCGGCCAGGACGTAGTGCCCGAAGAAGGACTTCCCCTGCACGGCGTAGTCGTAATACATGCCCGGCAGGCTCAGGGCGTCGGCCACGCGCTTGCGCTCGTCGCGCTGCGGGTTGCTCCGGGCGTTGAAGGCCATCAGCAAGGCCACGCCGAGGGCCGCCCCGACCAGGAAAAGGATGAACCGCTCGCGCTGTCCCATGGGCCGAGTCCAGCCGAGGAAACGGCAGGGGGCAAGGACAAGCCTCCGTGGCCGCCGTTTGACGTTGGAAAAAGGGGCTTTAGCCACCAGAACATCCCCATGCTGCAGGCCACCGTCGAGACCCGCGTCCGCTTCGCCGAGACCGACGCCATGGGCGTGACGTACCACGGCAACTACCTGCCCTGGTTCGAGATGGCCCGCGTCGCCCTGCTCGACCAGCTCGGCACGCCCTATCGCCAGCTCGAGCAAGACGGCTTCCTCCTGCCCGTGCTCGAGACCGGCCTGACCTACCACCGCCCTTCCCGCTTCGACGACCGAGTCCGGATCACCGTGACGCTCGCCGAGAAACCCAAGGCCCGGCTTCGCCTCACCTACCGCGTCGAACGCGACGGCGAACTGCTCGTCGAGGGTTTCACCGTGCACGCCTTCGTCTCCCGCGACTTCAAGGCGATCCGCCCGCCGGAGACGATCGAAGCCGCCTTCCGCCGAGCCTTCGGCGCCTGATGCCATGAAGATCGCCGCCGCCCCGCTGGGGCCCTTCGAAACCAACGCCTACCTCGTCGTCGCCGCGAACGGCCAGGACTGCTGCGTCATCGACGCCCCCAAGGACGCCGGCCCGCTGCTCCTGGCGGAGATCAAGAAGCAAGGGCTCAACCTCACGCACCTGCTCATCACGCACGGCCATTGGGACCACATGTGCGACGGCCATCGCTTCGCCGCCGCGGGCGCGAAGGTGATCGCGCACAAGGATGACCAGCAGCTCATCGA
>JBEGOO010000249.1:0-6702 GCA_041182045.1 Verrucomicrobiota bacterium | reverse complement strand
GTCGCCTTGAGGTTGTAGTCCGGACGCTGCAGCGGGCGGCCCAGGTAGTTCGTGTTGCTCGTCTCGTGGTCGAGGCCTTCCCAGCTGCGCCACACGCCGAGCACGGGGAAGTCGAAGGTGTCGGTGGCGGTCGGGTCGTCGAAGACGGCGGAAGGCGCGGTGATGCGCGTGTCCGGGCCCAGCATCTGCTGGAGATTGCCCTGCGCGAGGCGCATCGAGGCGACGGTGTTGAGGCGGGCGCGGGTCAGCAGGACGCTGTTCACGGCCAAGCGGGACTCGACCTTCAGGAAGGCGGCCAGGACGATGATCACGATCACCAGGGCGGCGGCCATGACGAGGGCGAGCACCAGGGAAAAGCCCGAGCGCTTCGCCGGGGGGGTAGACGGCTTCTTAACCATGGTATTATTTAAGGGAATACGCCTAAAGAGAACAACCCAAGATTGTTCCCAGTCACCCCCCAGAAAACCCGGTCAAGACCGCAACCCGACCACGTCCTCCGGCTCGGCCCAAGCGAAGACGGTGGCCTTGGACCCGACCCGCTGGCGGGGGTTCGCTTCAGCGACCTTCAAGACCACCCCGGATGGGGTCAGGAAGTCATGCACGGCGTGGTCCCCTTGGAAGAGCGAATCGACGATTTTCCCCGAAAAAGCGTTCTCTTCCGGAGGCATGGCGTCGAGGTGCAGGCACTCCGGACGAATGCAGACGGTGATCGCCCCGCCGGGCTTCAAGTCGCCCCGGGGGGTGGCTAGCGCCCCGCGGACCTCGCCCAGGGGGGTCTCGGCCGTGAATTCACCTGCACCAATCTGTAAAACCTTGCCTTTGAATAAGTTAGCCGAACCAAGGAAGGTCGCCGTCCAACTGTCCACCGGGCGGCGGTAGACGTCGATCGGCACCCCTGACTGGATGACTTTGCCCCCCCGCATGACCCCAAGGTGGTCGGCCATCGCCAAGGCGTCTTTCTGGTCATGAAGGACGCAAAGGACGGTGATGCCCTTCTCCCGGACCAGCCGGCGCAGCTCGGTCCGAAGTTCGAGGCGGGAGGCGACGTCGAGGTTGCTCAGGGGTTCGTCGAGCAGGAGCAGTTGCGGCTCATGGGCCAGCGCCCGGGCAAGGGCGACGCGTTGCTGCTGCCCGCCGGAAAGTTCCTGGGGTCGGCGGCCCGCCCACGCCTCGGCCCGCACGGAACGCAAGGCTTCGGTCGCGCGACGGCGCGCCTCGTCGGGGGCGACGCCGAGTTCCTCGAGCCCGAACGCGGCGTTCTCCAGCACGCTGAAGTGCGGGAACAAGGCGTAGTTCTGCATCACCATCGCGATGCCGCGCTTGGCCGGCGGCGTGAAGGACCAGTCGCGGCCATCGAGCGAGACCTTCCCGCCCTCCGCGTCGAGCTTGCCGGCGAGGATCTTCAGCAAGGTCGTCTTGCCGCTGCCCGATGGCCCCACCAGGCAATAAAGCGAACCGCCCGGGACCGCGAGATCGACGCCCGCGAGCACCTCGGAGGATCCGAAGCGACGGCGAAGACCGGTGACGGTGAGCGTGGGCACGACTCACTCCTAGGGCCAAGGACGCGACCGGCGCAAGGATGGGCGGAAAAACCGGGCGGACTGTGAATATTTCCCCGGACCAGCCCGTCGCCACGCTTGCTTCGGGACGGGTTTCGGGCAAGGTTCCTCGTCCCATGGCCCACGACGACGAAGACGAGGACGAGAAGACCCCGGCCGCCCCGAAGGAGGCGACCCCGAGCGCGATGCTCATCCAGAAGAAGTTCCTCGAACAGCGGAAGATCTTCCTCTGGGGCGCGGTGGACGACGCCTCCGCCAAGGACATCGTCGAGAAGCTCCTCTACCTCGAGACGACCGAGCCGGGGAAGGATATCTTCTTCTACATCAACACCCCGGGCGGCTCCATCACCGCCGGCATGGCCGTCTACGACACCATCCGCCTCATCTCCTCGCCGGTGAAGGTCATCGTGACCGGCATGGCCGCCTCGATGGGCTCGATCCTGCTCCAGGCCCCCAAGCAGAAGGGCGGACGCCTCGTCTTCCCTCACGCCCGCGTGATGATCCACCAGCCGCTCATCATGGGCCGCATCCAGGCCCCGGCCGTGGACATCCACATCCAGGCCCAGGAGATGGAGCGCCTCCGCACCGAACTCAACGAGATCCTCGCCAAGGCCTCCAAGCAGAAGCTCGAGAAGGTCATCAAGGATACCGACCGCGACTTCTACATGACCGCCGAGGAGGCCATCGAGTATGGCCTGGCCGACGCGATCGTGACGAAGCTCTGAACCGCCGCGCGCGATGGGCATCGCCGACCGGGCCTACATGCGGGGACGCGCCCCGGTCGGCGAACGCCTCTCGGCCACGACCTGGACGTTGCTGATTTTGGTCGGCGTCTTCGTGGTGGGGTTGATCGGCGAGGCGGCCCACGCCGACCTCCTTGGCTGGGCCGACCTCTCGGAAGGCCACCCGCGTCCCTGGCAGTTCCTGACCTACGCGTTGGTGCACGCGGATTTCTGGCACCTGCTCGGGAACGGGCTGGTGCTCTGGTGGACCGGTGCGATCGTCGAACAGACCTATGGTCGCCGCGCGTTCTGGGCCATCCTGGGCCTCGCGACGCTCGCCGGCGCGGCGACGTGGTGGCTGAGCGGGCTCGGCGGCACGCAGCGCGAAGGCTCGCTCATCGGCGCCTCCGCGGCGGTCTACGCCATCATGCTCGTGGCGCTCCTCGACAAACTGGAGCACCAGATCACGTTGCTCCTCTTCTTCTTCCTGCCGGTCACGCTCCGCGTCCGCTGGGTCCTGCTCATCACCGCGGCGATCACGACCTGCGGTTGGATCTTCTCCGAACTGCCATCCCGCCATGCCTGGACCGGATGGCATGCGGTCTGGTCCTCCGGGATCGCCCATTCGGCCCACCTCGGAGGCCTGCTCTTCGGCTGGCTCGCCTTTCGGTGGCTAAACCAGACAAATCTCTCGGTCCAGGGCGCTCAGGAGGAGATGGCCCCGCCTCCGCCCCGCGCCCCTGAACCCGACCTCGCCCGCTACGACGACGAGGAGACGGCGGCCGTGGCCCCGTTGACCCGCCAGCAGGCCCGCGTGGAACTGGACACGTTGCTCGACAAGATCTCCGCCGGGGGTTTCGGCTCGCTCACGGCGGCCGAGAAACGCAGGCTGGAAGACCTCAGCGCGCGCTTGCGCTGAACCCCGTTGGCGGCGCGCCCGCCACCCTCCCCTTTACCCCATGCGCCCCCTCCTCACCCCCTTGCTCCTGCTGCTGGCCGCGCTGGCCCAGGGCCAAGGTTCCAGCTTCTCGACCACCGAAGGCATGCAGAAGGAGGCCAAGGCGACGGCCATCCTCCTCGAGCGCCTGCACATCAGCAAACGCGAGATGGCGAGCATCGACATGAGCGAGGTCGTGCGCACGTACTGCGAGAACCTCGACGGCGCCAAGATGTACTTCACCGAGGCCGAGGTGGAGGAGTTCGTCAACCGCTACGCCAAGACCCTCGACCTCTACCTCCAGCGAGGCAACCTGACCCCGGGCTTCGAGATCTACGCGTCCTTCAAGCACAAGGTCCAGGTGCGCACCGAGGCGGCCTTGGCCGCGCTCGACCAGCCGATCGACCTGAACAAGGAGGACATGTTCCCGCTGGAACGCCGCAAGGCCAAGTGGCCGGCCAACGCCGAGGAGGCCGACGCCCTCTGGGCTAAGCGCCTGCGTCTCGACATGCTGGGCGAGGTCCTGGGCGAGGACCGCACCGCCGCCGGCGCCCGCAAGGCCAACGGCAAGGAAGCCGACCTCGTGGTGACCCCGGAGAAGCTCAAGGCCGCCGCCGCGCGCCTGAAGAAGCGCTACGACAAGGTCCGCACCTACCTCAACTTCGACCAGCAGGAGGTCGAGGAGCTGTTCCTCAACTCCTACTCCACCCAGTACGACCCGCACTCCATCTTCTTCTCCCAGCAGTCGCTCGAGGAGTTCGAGATCGCGATGCGCAACTCGCTCGTCGGCATCGGCGCCACGCTGGCCGACGAGGATGGCTACTGCACCATCAAGGACCTGCTGCCGGGCGGCCCGCTCGACCAGTGCGGCCAGGTGAAGCCCGGCGACAAGATCATCGCCGTGGGCCAGGACGAGGCCGGCGAGATGGAGGACATCGTCGGCATGCGCCTGAACAAGGCCATCGGCAAGATCCGCGGCAAGCAAGGCACCACGGTCCGCCTGCTCGTCGACCCGGCGGCCGGCGGCGGCCGCAAGACCGTCGTCCTGAAGCGCGACCAGATCAAGCTCGTCGGCCAGATGGCCTCGGCCCGCGCCTTCGAGCTCGGCGCCGGCCAGGGGGTCGTCGGTGTGATCGACCTGCCCGCCTTCTACGGCAAGAACCCCGACGGCACCGGCTCCAGCCCCACCAAGGACGTCGAGCAGCTCCTCGGCAAGCTCAAGGGCCTCGGTGCCAAGGCGATCATCATGGACCTGCGCAAGAACGGCGGCGGTCTCCTCACCGAGGCGGTCGACCTGGCCGGGCTTTTCATCCCGAAGGGCTCGGTGCTCCAAGTGCGCGACAGCAACGGCCGCACCCAGGATTACCGCGACGAGGACGAGAAAGTCGTGTGGAATGGCCCGCTGATCGTGCTCACCTCCAAGCTTTCCGCCTCCGCCTCCGAGATCTTCGCCGGCGCGATGCGCGACCATCGCCGCGCGCTCATCGTCGGCGACGTCACCACGCACGGCAAGGGGTCGGTGCAGAACATCATCGAGCTCAGCCGCTTCGACCGCAACCTGAAGTCCGCCGTCAAGGTCACGATCCAGAAATGGTACGCGCCCAGCGGCTCCTCCATCCAGCTCAAGGGCGTGGGCGCCGATGTCGTGGTGCCCTCCGTCTTCTCCGTCCTGCCCGTGGCGGAGTCCGACCTCAACCGCCCGCTGGCGTGGGATTCGGTGGCTCCCTCCCTCACCCAGCCCGACGAGGGCGACTGGCTGAAGGCGAAGCTGTCCGAGGGGCTCATCACGAACCTCGCCGCGGCGTCGGCCCGCCGCCAGGCGGAGATGCCGGAGTTCGTCACCCTGACCCGCTCGATCGAATGGACGAAGAGCCGCCAGGCCCGTCAGGAGATCTCGCTCTCGTTGGCCACCCGCCTGCAGGAGCGCAAGGACGACATCGTCTTCCGCGACCAGGTCCGCAAGGACCTCGCGGCCTACGCCCAGAAGGAGGGCAAGGCCACGGATGTGAAGCTCGACGCGGCGCTCGAGCAGGAGAAAAAGGAAGGTCCGGAGTACTCCAGCAAGAGCAAGAAGATGAGCCGCATCCGCGACCCGCTGGAGGATGATGATTGGCCGGATTACGACATCCAGCTGCGCGAGGCGGTCCGCATCGCCGGCGACTGGGTCCGGACGTTGCCCGCCACCGCCGTCGCGGCCAAGCCAGCCGTCGCCCCCGCGACGAAATAGCACCCGGCCCACCGGACCGCCCCTCGAAGACCCGCCACCCGGCGGGTTTTTTGTCGGGCGGCGGACTCGACTTTGGCTTGGCGAAAGCAGCGAGGCAGGCACCTTGGCCTGCATGGAATCCCTGACCTCGCCCGCCGTCCTGCTCGCGCTCGTGCTCCTCTGCGGGCTCGCCATCGCGTTCCTCCGCCGGACCGCCCCGGCGCGCGCGCAGAGCCGGCGCCATGGCGAGCTGGAGGGCCGCCCGGTGACGTTGCACACCCTCGGCAACGAGCTCGGCCTCACCGCGCAGGTCAGCGAGTTCGGGGCGACGTTGGTATCGGTGCGGGTGCCGGATCGCCAGGGGGTAATCGCCGAGGTCACCCTGGGCCACGACGACTTCCGCGGCTACGTGGAGCAGAACCCCTACCTCGGCAGCACCGTCGGTCGTTACGCCAACCGCATCGCGGATGGCCGCTTCACCATCGACGGCCAGACCTTCCAGGTCGCGCGCAACAACCACGGCCAGCACCTGCACGGCGGCGTGGCCGGCCTCGATCGCCGCGTCTGGTCGAGCCAGCCCGTCCGCGAAGGGAACGCCGCCGGCGTCCGCCTCAGCTATGTCAGCCCCGCGGGCGAGGAGGACTACCCCGGCGCGCTGACCGTGCACGTCACCTACCTCGTCCCGGCCGACCGCAACGAGATCCGCATTCGCTTCGAGGCCACGACGGACGCCCCCACCCTTTGCAACCTGACGAACCATGCGTTCTTCAACCTGAACGGCGGCGGCGAGATCCTGGACCACCGCCTCGAGCTCTTCGCGGACCGCTTCATCCCCGTCTCGGAAAGCCTGATCGCCACCGGTGAGCGCGCACCCGTCGAAGGCACGCCGTTCGACTTCCGCCGTCCCCACGCCGTCGGCGAACGCATCGGTGCCGCCCACCCGCAGCTCATCCGCGCCCGCGGCTACGACCATGCCTTCGACCTCGGGCTGGGCGGCGCGACGCGTCTCGCCGCGCGCATGTCCGACCCGGCCAGCGGCCGCACGCTCGAGGTGCTCACGGACGCCCCGGGCCTCCAGTTCTACTCCGGCAACTTCCTCGACGGCACGATCAAGGCCCGCTGGCCCAAGCCGTACGGTTTCCGCCAAGGCTTCTGCCTCGAGCCCGGCCTCTTCCCCGACTCGCCGAACCAGCCAGCCTTCCACCGCGCCGGTTACCCGAGCGGCGTGCTGCGCCCCGGCGAGAAGTACGCGATGGAGATGATCTACCGCTTCGGGGT
>JBEGOO010000248.1:0-3537 GCA_041182045.1 Verrucomicrobiota bacterium | reverse complement strand
ATCCCGGCCTGCTCATCGGCACCGCGGCCAGCACGCCCGGGGCCTCTCAGGTCTGGTTCGTCCATAACCACCCGTCGGGCAAGGCCTCGCTCTCGCCGGCCGACATCTCGGCTTCCGGCGCGGTGCAGCGCCTAACCGAGGCCGCAGGCCTTAAGTACCGCGGCGCCATGGCCGTCGCCTTCAACAAGTACGCGATGATGGACGAGGGTGGCAGCATCCTCTCCAATCAGACCATCCCCCCGATGCCTCGTCGCTTCATGGTGCCGATGACCGAGCGCATGTACCGCAACGTCGGTTATCTCGGACAGTCGGCCTTCAGCGACCCCTTGGTCGTGGCCCAGGAGATGCCCGGCCTGCTCGGCGGGCGCCCTGGCATCGTGTTCGCCAACAACGCCAACATGCCGGTGGCCGCGCTTCCCCTGACCGAGGAGGTCATGAAGCAGATGATCCAGCCCGGCGGCGCCAACCAGTACTTCGCGGCCCTCGAGCGAAGCAACGCCGTCAACGCGTTCCTGTACACGGCCGACATCGACCCGGCCGAGCGCGTCAAGGTGATCGAGAACATCTCCCGCCTGGCCAACGCCTCCAAGATCACGCTCCTGGACGCCATCGACGCGGCCGGCGTCACCCATAGCCGCCACATCATCGGCTACGACTCGCAGTTCCGCTCGCGAGGCGAGGAGGGCGGGGCGGCCCCCGCCACCGGTCCCGAGGCCCAAGAGCTCGTCCAGGCCATCCGCGAATCCTTCGGCAAGGCCACCGATAAACTGCTCGAGCTCGGCCGCATCCGCGTCGTCTCGAGCGTCGACCAGCTCACCGGTCTGCATCCTGACGATACCCGAGGCGTCGCGCTCTCCGACGGCACCGTCGAGATCGCGGCCCAGAACGTCGGCAAGGAGGAGGCCCGTGGCATGGTCCTGCACGAGGTCGGCGTCCACGTCGGCCTTGAGGCCATGGTCGGCCCCGAGCTCTTCCAGCACGCGCTCTCCGAGGTGGACCGCCTCATCGCCGAAGGCAACGAGCACGCCGTCGCCGCCCGTGATGCGGTGCCGAGCGACACGCCTGACGCTATGCGCCGCGAGGAGCAGCTCGGCTACCTGATGGAGAACGCCCCCGAGCTCGGCTTCATCCGCAAGATCATCGCGGCTATTCGCGCCTGGGTCTACCGTTCCATCCCGGGCGGCCGCATGATGAGCCTCTCGGTCGGCGACCTGCAGGCGCTCGCTACCGCTGCCGTCCGACAGGAGGCCAACCGCATGGCGAGCGACGAGACCGCGCAGGCTGCTCCGCGTCCCAGCCGCAAGGGCTTCCGCGTCGTGCAGTCCCCCGACGGCAGCTACAACTGGGGCGAGATCGGCTCGGCCGACGCCGATCAGGCCGGCATCGACCCTGGCCGCATCATGCTCAAGGACGGCTTCCACTATGGCGATCACCGCGGCTTCGGTCTCGAGCACATCGAGGCGCAGCACGGCGAGGAGATCCGCGGCCTGGGCATGGAGCCGACCGAGTTCGTCTACGATGTCCTCCGTAACTACAACAACATCGCCCTCCAGGACAGCGGCCGCGTCGCGCTCATCAGCAACGCGCGTCCGACCCGGGTGGTCATCCTGGATCCTCTCGACGGCGGGGGCTACTCGGTCCGCACCGCGTTCTACGACAACAGCGGCAACCTCTTCCGCCGCCTGAGCGAGAAGGGTCAGGTCTATCGCCGCCGGAGCGGTCCTCCGCCGCCTCCGCCTCCGGGGGGTGGTCAGCCTGTCAGGCCTGTCAGCCCGTCAGGGGGACCGCCTGGTCCCCGGCCGGGTGGACCCGTCGCCAAAGGATACAGCCGGTCGGGAGGTCCGGCTCCGCGCCCTACCGGGGCCTCCCTGGCTGACGCCGCCGTCAGCTCGGGAGGCATGAATTTGCCCCCTCAGGCGACCCTGGAAGGCCTTTCTGAGGCTGACCTGACCGAGTATGCCAACCGGCTCAGTCAGGCGGCCCTAGGCCTTGCCATGGGTCACCCCGCCCGTGACCTCCTCCTGACCGCGCGGGACGAGGCTAGGAACCTCCTGATTGACCGCCGGACCCGTGGCGCCGTCCCGACGCCCAGCCCGGCCCAGCCGACCGGGACGGTCGTCCCTGAGCCCGATCAGGAGACGGAGGCCGCCTTGGCCGCCATCGAGGCCCTACCTCCGGCAAGCCCGCAGGCCCAGGCCCCCGCCAGGTCCACCGCCGAAGGCCAGTCGGTCCAGCCGGAGTCATTCCTTTCCCGGGTGATTCAGGGTCCGATCAGGTTCTTCCAGGAGCTGCGCAGCAACCTGCCGGAGCTGCCCGATGACGTGCGCTTCAACCGCGTGCGGGAAGCCTATGTCGCGCTCAAGAAGGGAACCGAGGTCGTCGTGCGGGATTCGCAGGTGGCCGTGCGCGACGTCCTGAAGCCTATCCTCGAAGCCGGCGGCGGCGACATCAGGCCTTCGCTGCTCGCAGAACTTCACGACCTGCAGTCCGAGCGGCGTAAGATCCTCGCGGCCGAGGAGCAGAACGGTCCGGCGGACACGAGCAAACTCGACGCCAAGATCCGCGAGCTGAACGACAAGCTTTCGTCCGACCCTTACTTCATCTTCTCGAACCTCGTCCTTTATCGCGACCTCGCCCAGCGCCTGGCGACCTTGCGCAACAAGGAGGGCGGCGAGATTACGCTGCCCGACCGGCTCACGCGCGAGGAGGTCGCGGAGCGCCTCCGCTTCTGGAAGGAACGCATGGCCTCGAGCCCGCACAACGCCGCCATCACCGAATCCCTCCGCCGGCACGGCGACCTGGTCGAGGCCACCTGGCAATCGCTCAAGGACCGCGGCCTGCCGCTCGAAGGCCAGTGGACCGGCGGCCGACTTTACTTCCCGCACCTCGTGCTGGATTTTTGGAAGGGCAACCTGGACAACGTCGCAATCACCGCCGGCAAAGACTTCCGCAAGTACCTGATCACCCCGGAGGGTTCTCCGGCCTTCATCGAGACGGACTATGCCAAGGCGATGTTCCAGCACCTCGTGGCCACCGGCACCGACAACCTGCACCAGGACACCGTCGCGAACTTCATCAAGCCCTACGACATAACCCAGGAACTGCGGGAGCGGGCCAAGGAGCTTTCCCAGGAGCAGGGTAGGCCTGTCTCCTGGCGAACGCTCATTCCCGAGGGTCATGTCATCTACCGCCCACAGGCCGAGGGTGGTATCGGCTTCTTCGAGGGTTTGGCTATCGACCGCGCCGAGCTCGCCCGGCAGCTGGGCGTCCTGATCGGCAACGGTCCCATCAACGCCGAGTTGCGCAACGCCGGGGTCATGGGCGCGACCATCACGCCCGACCTGATCCGCGAGGCCCTAATCAAAGCCGACGAGGAAACCTGGGTCGTGCCCAAGGAGGTCGCCGCTGCGCTCGACGGCATGGCCCGTCGTGCGGCCGAGAACCGCCCTAACGTCTTCACCATTCCGACGGCCTTCTGGAAGAAGTGGACGCTCTTTGCGCCCCACAACTACATCCGCTACGAGTTCAACAACACGG
>JBEGOO010000247.1:0-3164 GCA_041182045.1 Verrucomicrobiota bacterium | reverse complement strand
CCGTTGACCAGACCGGGGGCGTCGGCCGCGCGGACGCCGACGACGGCGGCCAGGACGGCGAGGAGGGACAAGAGGCGCTTCATGGGGTGCGGGGGTACGGGTTAGAGTCCCGAATTCCCGGGGTGTTCCAATCCGAAAATGGTCAGACCACCCCGAAGTCCCGCCCAAGATCCTCGGCCGAGCCGTCCGCGCAATCCACCAACGCCAAACGCCCTGCCCTCACGACGAAGATGGCCAGCTGGCGGTAGCGCCGCCCGAACTCGACCGCCCCGGGCAGACCGATGGGCGCGCCCCAACCTGGTTCCTGGTGCCGGCCGTCGGCGGAGCCACCGGTGATGCGGTGCAGGCGATGACCCGCGGCCCGGAGCTCGGATTCCAAGGCGGCATCGGCGGCGAGGTTCCGTTCCGGCGATGTCGCGACCCCGTCGGGGTCATAGGCGGTGATGATCGCGAAGTCCGCCGGCCAATCCACGGGTAGAGGCGCGCACCGGAAGACGGCCTGCGAAAACTGCGCGCGCTGCGCGGAAGTCATCATCAAGGAGGGAGACCGGGCGGCCGAGGTCGCCCGGGCGGACGGGGAACGCGGTCGGCCTACTTCTGAGCGATGAGCTGCAGCTCCTGGATCGCCCAGGGTTGGCCCTTGGTCGCGTCGGTGAGCGTGATCTTCACGAACTTGGTATCCTTGGCCCCGAAATAAGCCTCGGAGAGCGCGTAGAGGCCATGGCTGGTGCCGAGCGGGAACCATTTCACGCCATCGACGGAGCCCTCGACCTTGAAGTTCTTGGGGAAGGCGCTGGGGCGACCGGCGGCGTCGAGACGCACGCCGGCGATCTTGCGCGCAGCCGGGAGCTCGACCTGGTACCACATGCCGGCCTTCTGGCTGGCCTTGGTCTCCCAGCGGGTCTTGCCGTCCGCGTCGCAACCATTGCCCGCCGTGCCGGCGTCGTCGCTGGCCGAGACCTTCCAATCCTTGGCGGCGGGAAGGACCGGCGGCAAGGCGGCGAGGAGCGTCTCCTGCGTCCAGGGCGCGGCGACCTCCTTGGACTCGGTCCGCAGGCGGGCGACATCCTTGGCGAAGACGAGCGCCCCCTTGTTGCCGAAGGAATTGCGGACGTAGGAGGCGACGGCGGCGATCCACTCGTCGTCGTTCATGCCCATGGGCACCATCTGCGCGTCGTAGGTCTTGCCGGCGATCGGGCCGCTCATGCCGTTGAGCAACACGCGGACGATGCCGTCGCGGTGACCGCGGACGGTGGCGGAGCCGGCGAGCGGGGGCGCGATGGTGGCGCCGGGCTTCAGGCCTTCCATGGCCATGCCCTTGCCGTCGTAACCGTGGCACGAGAAACAAAGCTCGCGGTAGATGGCCTGCCCCTTCGCGAGCAGCTTGTTCTCGTCGCCGGTGTACTCGCGACCGCCGACCTGGTCGGTGCCGGTGAGGATGACCGCGCCGAGCTCCTTCACGCCCTTGGAGGGCGAGGCGAGCATGGCGGCTTGCGTGAACTTCGCATGATCGGGCCAGGCTTTGGCCTCGCTCGTGCCGAGATACTTGGCCGTCATCATGGCCTGCAGCACGACGGTCGGCTCGCGATCGGCGCCGAGCTTGCGGAAATCGTCGATGAGCGTCTTGTCGCCGGCCTTGACCAGGCTCTCGCCGGCGCGGAGGCCCTGGGCGCGGAGCCGGGCGTCCGGCGAGGCGAGGAACGCGCGGACGACCTTGGCGTCGAGGGCGCCGAGTCCTTCGAGCGTCCAGAGCGCATGGATGCGGCCAAGCGGCTCCTTGCCGTTGAGCGCGAGTTCGGTGAGCGCGGGCACGACGGACTGGTCGCCCTTGAGGACGAGGAGTTTCTGCGCCGTGTCGCGCCACCAGCCGTTGGGGTGCGAAAGATGGGCCACGAGCTGGGCCGGGGTCTCGTCGAGCATACGCGGCTGGGGGCCGGGCTGGAAGTCCTTGTGGACGAGGCGCCAGATGCGGCCATGCCCGGCGACCTTGTCCATGCCGTATTGCTGGACGACCTTGCGGAGGTAGCTGCCTTCCTTGACCCAGTTGCCCTCCTGGATGATGCCGCGGTACATGTCCACGAGGTAGAGGCAGCCGTCCGGGCCGTTCACCATGTTGACGATGCGGAAGTTCGGGTCGCTCGAGCGGATGAACTCGGAATGACCGTAAGGGTTCTCGAGATGCGTGATACCGTCCACGACGGAAACCTTGGCGCGACGGACGAGTCGGCCGACGGGCTCGGAGATCAGGACGTCGCCGCGGAGGTCGGCCGGCAGACGATCGCCACGGACGACTTCCTGGCCGCACGAGGCGGTGAAGTGGTTCAAGGTCTTGTCGAGGCGGGTGCGCGCCGGGCCGCCCTGGTGGTCGGCGAGCCCGATCTTGGGCCAGACCTGCATGAAGTCCTCGGGGAACTGGCCCTTGAGGTCGTAGGCACCATAAAGGATCGGGGTCTGGAAATGCCAGAGGCCTTTCTCCCCGCCGGCGTTCGACCACCAGATCTTGCCGAGGTCATCCTGGGCGAGGCCCCACTGGCCGCCGCCGTTCGGGATGGTTTCCTTGAGCGGTTCCTTGGCGCCGTTCCAGCGCAGGCGGTAGGCGTTGTAGGTCTGGTAGATCCAGTTATCCATCGTCCAGATCAGGCCGCTCTGCTGGTGCTCGAGGTTGCCGTTCTTGGGGCCGCCGACGAACCAGGGCGCCTTGGTGTCCGCGATGCCGTCGCCATCCGTGTCGCGATAGACAAAGACATCCACCGTGTCGGTCTCATTGATGAGCACGCGATCGTCGAGCGGCAGGACCATGCGCGGCAGGAGCATCTTGTCGCGGAAGATCACATGCTTATCGAACTTGCCGTCGCGCTTCGTGCTCTCGTGGCGGGAGACGACGCCGATGGGGTCGTGCTCGTTCTTGCCGTCGATGTCCTGCATGTAGGTGCGCAGCTCGGCGATGTACATGCGGCCGTTGCCATCGAAGGTCAGGTTGGCCGGCTCGCGCAGGCCATCCCGCTCGCTGAGCACAAGTTCAAGGCGGTAGCCTTCGGGGAGCTCGATGGTCTTCAGTTCCTCCTCCGGGCTCAGCGCCTGGACGGGCGGCTGGGGAGTGAAATCCGGTTCGTAGGCCTTCTCGACCGGGGCGGGGCCGGTCGGGGCGGCGAAGAGGGAGGCGG
>JBEGOO010000246.1:0-2626 GCA_041182045.1 Verrucomicrobiota bacterium | reverse complement strand
CATCAGCTCCCTCCAGTCCGGCAGCGTGGCCCCGTTCCGCCGCCGCTACCGCGAGCTCGACCTGCTGCTGATCGACGACATCCACTTCCTCGCCGGCAAGGAGTCCACGCAGGACGAGTTCTTCCACACCTTCAACGAGCTCCACAACAACCACAAGCAGGTGGTGCTCACGAGCGATCGCCCGGCCTCCGAGATCGCCAAGCTCCAGGAACGCCTCGTCTCCCGCTTCCAGTGGGGCATGGTCGCGTCCATCCAGGCCCCCGGCCTCGAGACCCGCATCGCGATCCTCCGCAAGAAGGCCGCCGCCCGCGGCCTCGACCTGCAGCCCGAGATCGCCGAGTTCATCGCTTCCCGCATCGCCCGCAACGTCCGCAACCTCGAGGGCGCCGTCACCCGCATCGTCGGCCTGACCGGCATGACCCGCAAGCCGCTCGAGCTGGCCCAGGTCGAGAAGCTCCTGCACGACATCCTCGTCGAGGAAGCCAGCCACACGCTCACCGCCGAGGTCATCCAGCGCAAGGTCGCCGAGCACTACCGCATCCAGATGTCGGACATGACGTCCAAGCGTCGCATGCAGAACATCGCCTTCCCCCGCCAGGTCGCCATGTACCTCGCGACCCAGCTGACCGGCATGTCCCTCGTCTCCATCGGCCAGGCCTTCGGCGGCCGCGACCACGGCACCGTGATCCACGCCCGCAAGACCGTCACCAACCAGATGGAGGTCGACGCCAACGTCCGCCGCACGGTCGAGTACCTGCGCGCGCAGCTCTCGACCAACCGCTGAGCCGGCGACGAGCCCGTGAACGAGGCGACCCGCGGGTCGCCTTTTTCGCGCCTAGCCGGCCGGGGTCAGGCCGCGCAGCAACGCGGCGACCGCGGCCACCTTCGCCTGGTCGGCGACCGGGATGGCGTCGGCCGGCCAATCCGGGGCCGCGCCGAGGGCGACGGCGGGCGGGCGCACGCGCATGGCGGTCGGTTGGATCCCGCGGAGGGAGGCATGGACTTCCTGGACGCCCGAAAGGCGGATCACCTCGGCGACGTTGCCGAGGTTGACGCCGCCCCCGGCGAGGATCGCGCAGCGGCGGCCGGCCTGTCGCACGAGCTTGGCGAGGGCGGGGGCCCCCGTCAGGGCGTCGGGCGCCTGACCGGAAGTCAGCACCCGGTGGCAACCCGCGGCGATCACCGCCTCGAGGGCCGATTCCGGGTGGGCGGCCCAATCGAACGCCCGGTGGAAAGTCACGCTCATCCCTTTGGCGGCGGTGACGAGGCGGCGGGTTCGCTCGAGGTCGACCGTGGCGTCCGGCCGGAGCAGCCCGAAGACCACGCCATCGGCGCCCGCCTCGCGGGCCACGGCGATGTCGCGCAACATGATCCGGTATTCCGCGTCGGTGTAGAGGAAGTCGCCCCCGCGCGGCCGGATCATGACGTGCAGCTTGATCCCGGGGAGCTCCCGGACGGCCTCGATGGTGCCCAGGCCCGGGGTGGTGCCGCCCTCGGCCGTGTTCTCGCAGAGCTCGATGCGGTCGGCGCCACCTTGCTGGGCGGCCAGGGCCGAGGCGTAGGAATAGGCGACGATCTCGAGGAGGGGCATGGGACGGCCGGGAGACTAGGGGAGGGTGGGCATGATGCAAACCCCGGCTGCGGTCCGGAGGCCCTCTAATCTGTTTGCCAGCCGTCGCGGGCCCGCCTTGATGAGGGCGTTCCTTCCGATTCTTTCCCAGGGGAGTCCGCCACCGGACTGAGATGAGGCTTGGCCTCGAACCCTCGTACCTGATGCGCTTCGGCGCCGTAGGAAGCGGATTTGCCAGCCCCTCTCATCCCCGTTTCCGCGTTCCCGCCAGGTCCGCGTGGACAGTCTTTGTGCTCCCGCCCTCGGGCCCACTTTCCCTCCCAACCTCCCTTCCCATGGTCTCCGACAACAAGCCCACCACCTTCCCGAACTCGACGCGCATCTACGTCCCTGGTTCCCGTCCGGACATCCTCGTGCCGATGCGCGAGGTCAAGCTCGCCGACACGTCCCGGCCCGACGGCGCCAAGTCGGCCAATGAGCCGGTACGCATCTACGATACCTCCGGTCCGTGGGGCGATCCCGCCTTCCATGGCGACGTCGAGAAGGGCCTGCCGGCCATCCGCGCCGCCTGGATCGCCGAACGCGGCGACGTGGAGGCGGTCGCGGGCCGTGAGCTGAAGCCCGAGGACGATGGCTACCTCTCCTGGAAACATGCGGAGACCGCCCAGCGCGCGACCTCCCGCAATCGTCTCGTCCAGTTCGACCGGGCCGGTCGCAAGGTCTACAAGGGCAAGCCCGGCCAGCGCCCGACCCAGCTGGCCTACGCCAAGCAGGGCATCATCACCCCGGAGATGGAGTACATCGCCATCCGCGAGAACCTGCGCCTCGCGGCCGCGCAGGCCGATTCGACCCGTCGTCACGACCTGACCTTCCAGCACAAGGGCGAGTCCTTCGGCGCCGCCATCCCGAAGGTGATCACCCCGGAGTTCGTCCGCTCCGAAGTCGCCCGCGGCCGCGCCATCATCCCGGCCAACATCAACCACCCCGAGCTCGAGCCGATGATCATCGGCCGCAACTTCCTGGTGAAGATCAACACCAACATCGGCAACTCCGCCG
>JBEGOO010000245.1:0-11007 GCA_041182045.1 Verrucomicrobiota bacterium | reverse complement strand
GGCATCGGGCCTTCGAAGGAGTCGACGACGAGGAGGCAACCGTCGGCCATGTTGAGCACGCGCTCGACCTCGCCGCCGAAGTCGGCGTGGCCCGGGGTGTCGATCAGGTTGATCTTATATTCCTTCTGGTCGCGCGGGTCGGTCCACTTGATCGCGCAATTCTTGGCGGTGATGGTGATGCCGCGCTCGCGCTCGAGGTCGCCCGAGTCCATGATCAGGCCGTGCTGGCCGCCGGCGAGCTTGTCGAGGTCCTCGGCCCGGAACATGCCGGACTGGTAGAGGAGGCGGTCGGTCAGGGTCGTTTTGCCATGGTCGACGTGGGCAATGACTGCGATATTACGGAGATTCATCTGTAAAGGCCCTACGCATAGGAAAAAAGGCCTTGGCGCAAGGGGAATAAGGCGCCCTCCCCCATAAATGGGGGTTTCGGCGCCGACCGGGCTTCCGGGGCGGGCTCAGGCCAGCCCGTCCCGGACCAGCAAGGCCTCGGCATCGAGGTCCCGTCCCATGAAATCACGGAAAAGCTTCTCCGCCGGCTCGGAATTGCCCTTGGCGAGGATCTTGGACCGCAATTCGCGGCCGACCTTGGGGTTCAGGACCCCCTCGCGGAGGAAACGGGTGAACGCGTCGGCCTCGAGGGCCTCGGCCCACTTGTAGGAATAATACCCCGCGGCGTAGCCCGTGGCGTCGGAGAACAGGTGGTTGAAGCGGCGGGCCATGGCCGGGGCCGGGCGGGTCGTGCGCGCCTGCCAGGCGGCGAAGTCCTCGTTCCAATGGGCGTCGAGGTCGCGGCCCTTGAGCTCGAGGGCGCGGATGTGCAGATCGAGGTCCAGCTTCGAGAAGGCCAGCTGGCGCATGCAGACCGAGGCCGCGCGGAAGTTGGCGGCGGCGTCCAGTTTCGCCAGAAGGTCGGCCGGCAGCGGCGCGCCGGTCTCATGGTGGCGGGCGAAGAGCGCGAGGGATTCCTCTTCCCAGCACCAGTTCTCGAGGATCTGGGACGGCAGTTCGACGAAGTCCCATGCGACGCGGGTGCCGGCGAGGGACTCGACCTCGACCTCGCCGAGGAGGTGGTGGAGGAGGTGGCCGAACTCGTGGAAGACGGTCGTGACCTCATCGTGCGTGAGGAGGGCCTGCTTCCCCGCGACGGGGGGCGTGAAGTTACCGCACATCAGGCCGAGGTGCGGGGCGAAGGAGCCGTCGGCGCGCGGACCGCCGGTCCGGAAGAAGTTCATCCAGGCGCCGCCACGCTTCGACTCGCGCGGGAACCAATCGGTGTAGAACGAGCCCAGCAGGCGATCGCCGTCCCGCAGCTCGTAGAAACGCACCTCGGGGTGCCAGACGCTGACCGGCTCGCCGGCCGCGCGGGGCGCCGCCGCGGGGATCACCGTGCGCGCGCCCGTGACCGGGTCGACGTGCAGGGCGTCGCGTCCCACCACCTGGAAGCCGAACAGGTCGCCGAACAGGCGGAACATGCCGGCGATCACGCCATCGACCGGGAACCACGGACGCAGCGCCTCGTCGTCGAACCCATGGAGCTCGCGCCGCATCCGCTCGGCGTGGAAACCGAACTCCCACGGGTGGAGCGCGCGGACCGCGTCACCGGCCTGGCGGGCGCGGTAGGCCTCGAGCTCGGCCACCTCCGCCTGGAACTTCGGACGGATGCGGGTCGCGAGGTCCTCGATGAACCGGAGCGCCTGGGCGCCGGTGCGCGCCATGCGACGGGCGGTGGTGAAATCGGCGAAGTGGGCCTTGCCCAGCAAGCCGGCCTTCTCGTGGCGCAAGGCGAGGATCTCGCCGACGAGCGCGGTGTTATCCCAGCCATCCTTCAGGCCCACCTGACCAAGGCCTTCCCAACACTGGCGGCGGAGGTCGGCGTCCTCGGCGTACTGCAGGACCGGGAAGACCGAGGGCTGGTGCAAGGTGAAACGCCAGGCCTCCGGCCGGCCCTTGGTGGTCGCGGACTGCTTCGCGGCGGCGAGGGCGCTGGCCGGCAGGCCCGCCAGCCGACGCTCGTCGTCGATGAACAGTTCCCAGGCGTTGGTCGAATCGAGGACGTTCTCCGAATACTTCTGGGTCTTCTCCGCCAGCGCCGCGTTGATCGCGGACAGGCGGGCCTTCGGGGCCTCGGCCAGATCGGCGCCGTTCTCCAGGAAGTCGGCCATCGTCTCCTCGAGGAAACGGCGGCGCACCCCGGTCAACGCGCGGGCCTCCGCGGTCTCCGCGTAGGCCTTGAAGACGGCCCAGATCTCCGGGTCGAGGGTCAGCGACGTGAAGTAGGCGGTCACCTCGGGCAGCATCGCCCCGTAGGCCTTGCGCAGCTCCGGCGAGTTGAGGACCGAATCCAGGTGCGAGACCAGGCCCCAGGCCCGCGAAAGGTCGCGCGTGGCGGCCTCGAACCCGAGCAACACGTTCGCGTAGGTCAGCTGCGCGCCGGCGAGCCGCTTGAACGCGGCGACCCGTTCGCGGGATTGCGCCAGGGCGGCGCGGATATCGGGCTCGACCTGCGCCGGGGTGAGGCGGCTCCAGTCGAAGAGGAAGTCGTCGGTCAGGAAAGGGTGCACCCGGGTAAGTTGCCGCCTAAAGCCACCTGTTTCAAGGTCGCACGCGGGTTTTCCGCCGGGCGGGGAAGCCGACCGCGCACCGCGGGCTTGCGGGACGGGGCCAATCCGCCACACCTAGGTCGGTCCATGAGCAAACCGGAGGCCATCCCTGTCATCGGCATCGAGGTCATCCCGACCAAGGGCGGCACCGCCGTGTTCCTGGTGACCCAGCAGAAGACCATGGTCATCCAGGTCGACGCACTCGTCGGCGAGGCCCTCCAGGGCGCGCTCGCCGGCAAGACCGCGGAGCGCCCGCAGTCGCACGACCTCATGCTCCACCTCCTGCTCGGCCTCGACGCCGTGGTCGTCCACGTCGTGATCGTGGACGTCAAGGACGGCATCTTCTTCGCCCGCGTGCTGCTCGGGCAGGACGGCCCCGTCGCGCGCAAGCTGGCCGAGGTCGACGCGCGCCCCAGCGACGCCTTGGTCCTCGCGGTCAAGGCCAAGCGCCCGGTCTTCCTCGCCAAGAGCGTCCTCGACGCCTGCGAGGACATGACGGAGACCCTCGCCCGCCTCCGCAAGCAGGCGTGAGCACCCCGCCCCCAGACCCGGTCGTCGCCGGCACGCGCCCTTCGGTGCTGGCCCCGATGCAGGACGTCACCACGACGGGGTTCCTGCGCGTCATCGGTCGCAAAGGCGCGCCGGACTGGTTCGTCACGGAGTATTTCCGCGTCCACGAAAGCTCCACGCCGGAGAAGCACATCGTCGACTCGATCGTGCACCACGGCACCGGCCGCCCGGTCTTCGCCCAGTTGATCGGCGAGGACACCCCGCACATGGTCCGCACCATCCGGTCGCTGCTGACGCTGCCGGTCGCGGGCATCGACCTGAACATGGGCTGCCCGGCCCCGAAGGTCTACCGCAAGAACGTCGGGGGCGGCCTCCTGCGCGACCCCGCGAAGGTCGACGAGCTCCTCGGCGCGATGCGGCAGGCCATCCCCGGCCGCTTCACCGTCAAGATGCGCATCGGCTTCGAGGACCAGCGTCACTTCGACGCGCTCCTCGCGCTGGTCGCGAAGCACCAGGTCGACCTCCTCACCGTGCACGGCCGCACCGTCAAGGGACTCTACTGGTCCGAGGTCGACTACGCCGCGATCGCGCACGCGGTCCGCTCGGTGCCCTGCCCCGTCATCGCCAACGGTGACGTGGCCACGGCCGACAAGGCCCAACGGTTGACGGCCGAGACCGGGGCGCACGGGATGATGATGGGCCGCCACGCGATCCGGAACCCGTGGATTTTCCGCCAATGGCGCGAGACCCAGCAAGGCCTCCCGCGCTTCCGGCCCACCTTGGCCGACGTCCGCGCCTACATCCAGGAACTCGTCGAGGAGTGCTGCGACCAGGCGCTGGCGCCCGAGAAGCAGGCCGGCCGCCTCAAGAAATTCCTCAACTTCGTCGGCCTCGCGGTCGACGCGGACGGCCGGTTCCTGCACGAGATGCGCCGCACGGAGACGCTGGCGCAGCTGCTAGGCGTGTGCGACGCGCACCTGCTCGGGGCGCGGGCCACGGAGGTCTATCCCGACGAACCTTACCGCGGGCTGATCGCGCGGCCGACGCGCGAGACGCAGCAGGGCTGCGAGCTCTGAGTCACTCCGAGCGGAGCGCGGCGCGGATCCGCCGGTCGCGCGCGAACACAAGCAGGAGCGGCCCGCCGACGAACAGCAGCGACCACGCGCCGACGACGAGCGCGAAAAAGCTGCCGAGGGAGCAGGCGCACGATTCCTTGCGGCGCAGGACCAGGTACCAAGGCAGGCACAAGGCCAACCCGACCAACGAGCGGCGCGCGCCGCGACGGACCGTGGCTTCGGGGTCGGCTTCCGCGCGGCGGGCGCGCGAGAGCAACACGGGGATCCAGACCAGCCACGACGACAGCCAAGCCAAAAGGATGGCCCAGACGTAGGGCCTGCCTTCGAAACGTTGGGCGTCGAAGCCCGGCAGGTAATACCGGACGTCGAACAGCATCATCAACGGGAGGGCGGTCAACAGGGAGACAAGAAAGGCGGCGAGGAGCAGGCGCGGCCAGAGCGCGGCGGGCTGGGCGGCCAGACCGACCCCGGGGACGACGGGCACGAACAAAACCAACCCCTGCAGGAAAGCGAAGCCCCAGCAGAAGAAGATGGCCGGGGAGTCGAACACGTGCTGGTACAAGGCGCCGACCGTCGGACGCGACCAGAGCAGCAGATCGCCCACCAGGTTAAAGCAGGCGTACGAGACCCATGCCACGGGCAACGACCACGCCAGCGCCAGAAACCATGGTCGCAGGCCGGACGGGCGAGGGGAATCCATGACCGCACCTTATTCCGACCCGCTTGCACTGTCCACCCCCGAACGCCGTCCCTTGACTCCGGCCGCAGACCCATAAACTGGAGGCATGATCCACCTCACCCCCGAAGCGGCCCGCCAGATCCGCTCCTTGCACGCCCAGCAGGCCGACCCGGCTTCGCTGCTGCGCGTGCTCGTCGAGACCGGTGGTTGCTCGGGCTTCGAATACGGCATGGCCTTCGACGTGCGCAAGGACGGCGACCTCGAGTTCGAGAGCGAGGGCGTGAAACTGCTCATCGACCCGGCCAGCCATACCTACCTCGACGGCTCCACCGTGCATTTCGACGACGGCCTGCACGGCAAGGGCTTCGAGGTGCGCAACCCGAACGCGACCAGCACCTGCGGTTGCGGCAAATCCTTCAGCTAAGACCATGAAGCCCTCCCTCCTCCTCGCCGTCGCGCTCGTCTCCGGACTCGCCTTGTTCGCCGCCGCCACCCCTTCCACCCCGCCCTCCCCGACCCCCATGCCCAAGCCCGAAGCCTCCGCCCCGAAAGCCCCCCAGGTGCTCGTCACCCTCGACGATGGCCAAGGCGGCGTCGGCAAGCCCGTGCTTGTGGACAAGGTCATCAAGACCGACGAAGCGTGGGCCGCCCAGCTGACGAAGGAGCAGTACTACGTGACGCGCGCGAAGGGCACCGAGCGCCCGTTCTGCGGCACGCTCCTCGACAACCACAAGACGGGCACCTACCACTGCGTCTGCTGCGACCTCCCCTTGTTCTCGTCGGACGCCAAGTTCAACTCCGGCACGGGCTGGCCGAGCTTCTTCCAGCCGGTCTCCAAGGAGAACGTCGCGACCATCGAGGATCGCTCGCACGGCATGGTGCGCGTCGAGATCCTCTGCGCGCGCTGCGACTGCCACCTCGGCCACGTCTTCGAGGACGGGCCCAAGCCGACGGGCCTGCGCTACTGCCTGAACTCCGAGTCGTTGAAGTTTAAGGAGCGCAAGCCCTCCCAGAAGTAAGGGAGCGCCTTACTTCTTCTTGGCCTTTGTCCGGACGGCTGCCTTCTTCACCGGGGCGGCCTTCTGCTTGGCCGGGGACTTCTTCGCCACGACCTTGGCCTTCGCCTTCTTGGGGGCGGCCTTGGCCACGGGCTTCTTGGCAGCGACCTTCTTGCGCGGAGCCGGCTTCACCGGCTTCGCCTTGGCCTTCGGCGCGACTTTCTTGGCGGGCTTGGCGACCGGCTTGGGCTTGGCCTTCTTGACCGGCTTGGCTTTCGGCGCGGCGGCCTTGGCCGGCTTGACCAAGACCTTCTTCGGCTCCTCGGGGGCGACCGGCGCCGGGGCCTTCGGGCGCTGGTCGACGGGCCCCTTCACGGCGTTCCAAAGCTGCGTGCGGAGGTCCTCGAGACCTTCGCCGCTGAAGCAGGAGATCGGGATCACCTGCTCCTTCACGCGGGTCTGGAACTCCTTGAGGTACTTGGGGGCATCCGGAAGGTCGAGTTTGTTGGCGACGATCACGCGCGGCTTGCCCGCGAGGACCTGGGAATAAAGACGCAGCTCGCGCTCGAGCACCTTGAAGTCGTCCCACGGCTTGCGGTTCTCGCTGCCGGCCATATCGATGATGAAGACGAGCAGCGTGCAACGCTCGATGTGGCGGAGGAACTGGTGACCGAGCCCGCGATTGTCATGGGCGCCCTCGATGAGGCCGGGGATGTCGGCCATCACGATGCGGTCGAAACGGTCGGGGTACTCGATCACGCCGACGTTCACATGGAGCGTGGTGAACGGGTACGGGGCGGTCTTCGGACGGGCCGCGGTGAGCAGGTTGGTCAACGTGGACTTACCCGCGTTGGGGTAGCCGACCAGCCCGATGTCGGCGATGGTCTTGAGCACGAGGCGGAACTCGCCCTTCTCGCCGGGGTAGCCTGGGGTCGTGCGGCGCGGCGCCTGGTTGACCGAGCTCTTGAAGTTCATGTTGCCGAGGCCGCCCTTGCCGCCCGCGAGGAGGACGACGCGGTCGCCGTGCTCGGTCAGCTCCGCCACGAGGCGTCCGGTGCCTTCCTCGAGGACCTGGGTGCCGGGCGGCACGGGCATGATGAGGTCGGGGCCGTCCGGACCGGCGCACTGGCGGCCCATGCCGGGGGTGCCGTTGCGGGCGGAGCGGTGGGGCTGCCAGCGGTAGGCCTGGAGATCGCCCTCGTTGCGGTCGCACAGCAGGACGATGTCGCCGCCCTTGCCGCCGTTGCCGCCGTCGGGTCCGCCCTTGGGGATGAACTTCTCGCGACGGAAGCTCACGCACCCGTGCCCGCCGTCGCCGGACTTCAGGATGACCTTGGCTTCGTCGATGAACATGCCCCGATGGTTAGGCCCCGCGGGGCGGGGGTCGAGCAGGAAAGGCGGCGGATCTCAGCGCTCCAGCCCGCGCGACCGGCGCAACCAGCGCTCGAGCGGCGAGAAGAAGACGAGGTCGGCGAGCAGGCCGACCAGCATGACGACCGCCATGACGCCCATGACCTGGTCCATGCGGAGCAGCTCGCGGCCGGCGTTGAGGAGCGACCCGAGGCCGAAGCCGGTGACGATCACGACGAAGATCTCGGCGGCCATCAGCGAGCGCCAGGCGAAGGCCCAGCCTTGCTTCATCCCGCTGAGCACGCCCGGCAAGGCGGCGGGGAAGATGACGCGGGACCAGAGGTGCCAGCCGTTCGAGCCCATGGTCTGCGCGGCGCGCAGGTAGAGCGGCGGGACGTTCAGGACGGATTCCTGGACGGCGATGACGACGGCCCAGACGGTGCCCATCACGACGACGAAGAGGACGGCTTCCTCGCGGATGCCGAACCAGAGCAAGGCGAGCGGCACCCAGCAGACGGACGGCAAGGTCTGCAGGCCGAGGGCCAGCACGCCGAGCGTGTCGCGCACCCAGCGGACGCGCGCGCAGAGGGCGCCGAGCGGCACGCCGATGGCCGCGCCGATGGCGAAGCCGAGGATCAGGCGGCGCATCGTCACCCACGTCGCGGGCAGCAGCTCGCCCTTGCGGAGGGCGTCGAGGTAGTGGCCCGACTCGAAGGCGGGCTTGTCGAACAAAGCCCACCAGAACCACCGCAGGATCTGCGAGGGCGCCGGGACGAGCACGTCGTTGACGTGGCCGGCGCGCACGAACCACTCCCAGCCGCCGAGGACGAGGAGGGCGATGGTGGTCGGGATGACGAAACGGGGCAGCTTCATGGCCTTAGCGCTGGTCGGCGGCGAGGTGGGCGGACAGCGCGGCGGTGACCTCCGATGCGAGGGTCGCGAGGGCGGGGTCGTTCATGCGGCGCGGACGCGGGAGGTTCACGTCGAACACCTGCTGGACGCGGCCGGGATTGGGCGAGAACAGCACGACGCGGTCGCCGAGGCAGACCGCTTCGCGGATGTTATGCGTCACGAGCACGATGGTCTTCTTGCGCTTCGTGAAGATCTCCTGGATATCGCCGTAGAGCTGCTCGCGCGTGAGGGCGTCGAGGGCGGAGAACGGCTCGTCCATCAGCAGCACGCGCGGGTTCGGGGCGAGCGAGCGGGCGAGGGCCACGCGTTGGCGCATGCCCCCGGACAGCTCATGCGGGCGGGCCTTCTCCTTGTTGCCGAGGCCGACGAGGTTGAGGTAGTAGCGGGCCGACTCCAGGCGCTCGGCGTCGGTGAGGTCGGGCTTGAGCCGGAGGCCGAAGAGCACGTTCTCCAAGGCGTCCAACCATGGGAAGAGCGCGTCCTGCTGGAACATCACGAGACGATCGCGACCCGGCGAGACCACCGGGTCGGCGCCGAGACGGATCTCGCCTTCGTCGGTGTGCTCCAGCCCGGCCAACAGACTGAGCAAGGTGGACTTCCCGCAACCGGAAGGACCGACGACGACGAGGAACTCCCCTTCCCTGACGTCCAAGGAGATCTTCTCCAAGGCCGTGACCCGGCCGGCCGCGCCGTCGAAACGCTTGGTGACGTCGCGCAGGGTCAGGGCCGCGGGGGCGGTGGGTTTGTCGGTGAAGGTGCTCATGGAGCTTTCCAGGGGTAGGATTTCGGGTGACTGGCCAGAAGTTGTCAAGTTTAGTTAACTTATCAGGATTAAGGCAAAGGTGACAAATGAAAGGCCCCGCAGGGGAGTTTCCTCCAGCCTACGGGGCCCCAGCCTATGAAGCAATGGTCTTACTTGGCCGCCAGGGCGGGGTCGGCCACCAGGGACTCCAGGAGCGGGGCGATCGGAGCGTCCCCGGTGAGCAGGCCGGAATCCTTGGAGTCCTTCAGCGCCTGGGTGAAGGCGGCGGTGAGGCGGGCCTTGCGGGCGGCATCGTCTTCACGGGCATCGAAGATCACGCGGCCGAGGGCGGGCCCGATCAGCGCGGCCTTGGGCGGGGTCGAGCGGGTCTCGCCGCCGATGCCGGCGATGACGAGCTTCTCATGCCAGGCGCGGTCGGCGAGCAGCTTGTCGCGGAGCGCGTAGTGCGAGCGGACGAAGGCTTCGATGCCCTTGCCGTTCCTGGCGAGCGCCGACCTCGAGGAGGCGAGGACGGTGATGATGGCGTCCTTCTTCTCGAACAGGATCTCGCCGCCGAACTCGCTGGTCAGGCGGGTGACCCACGGCTCGATCGTCCAGGCCGCGTCGACGTCGCCGCGCGCGAACAGGAGCATCATCTCGGCGTTGGCCGCGGGCACCACCTGCGCGTCGCCGCCGTTAACCTTGACCGTCAAACCACCCTCGCGCAGCCAGACGCGGGCGTCGATGTCCTGCGTGTTGCCGAGCTGGGGCGTGGCGAGACGGCGACCGAGGAAATCCTTCGGGGCCTTCAGGCCGAGATTGGAGCGGACGACCAGGGCGTTGCCGCCGCGGGCGACCGGGGCGAGGATGCGTATCGCGTCGCCCTTCGTGCGGACGTGCGCGTTGATGACAGGGGACGGCCCGACGTAGGTCAGGTCGACGGCGCCGGCGAGCAGGGCCTCCATCGCGGAGGGGCCGGCGTTGAAGGAGCGCCACTCGATCTTGGAGCCCTTCGGCAGGTTCGCGAGGTGCCAGTCGGCGCCTTCGCGCTCGAGCTGGCGCGCCGCGAGGGCCGGCGAGTGGGTGAGGTTCGGGAAGAACCCGACGCGGAGGGTCACCGGGGCATCCTCGGCGGCGCCCAGGAAAGGCGCGGCGAGGAGGGCGGCGAGGACGGGGAGGAGCCGCATGGTCGGACGGTACGTAAGCGGTGGACGCTCAGAAGGAGACGCCGAAGCGGGTCAGCAGCAGACGTTCCGGGTGGTTGATCACCGAGGTCGCGGCGGGGGCCGCAGCAGCCTGGGAAGACTGCTGGAAGCTGGTGTACTCGTAATCCAGGCTGAAGCGCGCCGTCTTGCTCAGGTACCAGTTCAGGCCGACGCCGAGCGTCCGGGCGGAACGGGCCGACTTGGCGGGATCGGCGAACTGCTGGGCGGAGGTGCCGGCGAAAGCCTGTTCGTCGAACTTGATCGAGGCGACGCGACCGACGACCTCGAAGGCGCCCCAGGTGCCGGCGGCGCGGTCGAAATCGGCGGCCGGGACCACGCCCTTGTAGGAAGCTTCCTCGCCGGTGAGGACGTAGCTGGCTTCGGCCTGCCAGGCGTGGTTCTTGAGAGTGGCGGTGGTCGTCGTGGTCACGGGGACGGCGGTCACGTTGACGGCTTTCACATCGTTGGCGGACGTGACGTACTCGGCCAGGAGACCGAACGAACCTTTGTAGTAGGACACCTGCGGGGTGAGGCGCCAGACGTGGCCGTTGGCGGTGACGGTGGTCGTGGAACCGGTCGCGCCGGACGTGCGGTAAGCGAACAGGGTCTGTTGGCCGTCGGTCTTGAAGCCGCCGGACACGGCGCTGGTCGCGTCCTGGAGTCCATAGGTGCCGCCGACGCCGAAGGTCAGGCCGGCGAGGGCGGACGCCTTGTCGTTCACCCAAGGCTGGAAGGTGATGCGGGCGGCGAGATCCTTGCCGTCGTTAGCGTCCTTCTTCGAGTCGGCGCTGTCGCCGCCGTCCACGGTGCCGTTGAAGACGCCGAGCGCGTAGTTGACGCGGCCCGCGAGGAGCTCGCCGCCGACCTGCACGCCGATGTCGCGATTGGGCAGGAGCTGCGAGACGACGGAGCGCTCGGCGAAGAGCAGGGCCGGG
>JBEGOO010000244.1:0-6645 GCA_041182045.1 Verrucomicrobiota bacterium | reverse complement strand
AGAACCTGCGCGAGGAACTCGGCGATCTGTTGTTCCATGTCGCGATGCATGCGCAGATGGCGGCAGAGGCCGGCAAGTTCACCTTCGACGACGTCGCCCGCGAGGTGAACGAAAAGATGGTCCGCCGCCACCCGCACGTCTTCGGGACGGGGGCGAAGCTCGGCGACGCCGAGGCCGTGGTGAAGCAGTGGGAGCAGATCAAGCTGAAGGAGAAAGGCGCGGCCCGTCCGACGGTCTTCAAGGAGCTGCCGCCCGCCCTCCACTCCATCCTGGTCGCCCGCGAAGTCTGGAAGCAGGTCCGCAAGAAGCAGCTGGACGTCGGCGCGACCGTCGATGGCGCGCAGGTCGCGCGGACCGCCGAGGGGCTCGACGAGGCCGCCGCGGGTCGCCGTTTGTTCGAGCTGGTCGCCGCGTGCCGCGACGCGGGGATCGATCCGGACTCCGCGCTCCGGCGCCACACCGCCGAGGTCGTGAAGGTCGCCGAGGCCAACGCCGCCCGCGGCTAGCATGGAAGCGGACGCCGAGCCGATCGTGGTCCAGCTCGACGGTCGGGCCGTGGAGGTCTGGCCCCGCGTCTCCGCCCGCTCCCTGCGTATCCGGCTGGCGGTCCGTCCCGGGCCGAAGGTCGTCCTTTCCTATCCCCCGCAGGCGACGCGGGAGAGCGCCTTGGCGTTCCTGCGAGCCAACCTCCCGTGGCTGGAGAAGGTCGTCGCCAAGGCCCGTCCGGTCCAGGCGTCCCTGCTGGCGCATCTCGAGAAATACCCCTGGGCGACGCTGGATGACCGCCTGATGGAGGTTCGCGTGACCTCGGGGGCCCGCGCCTCGCTGCGTTTCACCCATGCCGAGGATCGCGCGGACCTCGTCGTCCCGGCCGCCGCGCCGGAGCTGGGCGCCGCGCGGGCCCTGCGGCGCTTCGCCGAGACCGGCCTGGGCTTGGCGGTGGAGCGGCTCTCCCGTCGCGTCGGCGTGACCGTCGCGCAGGTGAGCGTGCGCGACCAGACCAGCCGCTGGGGTTCCTGCTCGTCGAGCGGCGCGCTTTCGCTGAATTGGCGGCTGGTCCTGCTCCCGCCGATGCTGCATGACCACGTGATCCTGCACGAGCTCTCGCATCGCCGGCACATGGATCATTCCGACCGCTTCTGGGAGCAGCTGGCGGCCTGGGATCCCCAATGGCGGAAGCATGACCGCGAACTGACCAAGCGCTGGAACATCATCATGGACCTCGGCCGCGCATGAACCGGGAAGTCGGCCAGTCGCCCGACGAGGTCTTCGATGTCGTCGACGCCGAGGACCGCGTCATCGGTCGTGAGTTCCGCGGGGTGATCCACCGCCGAGGCCTCCTCCATCGCGCCGTCCATCTCTTCTGGTTGCGACCGGATGGGAACCTCGCCCTGCAGCGCCGTTCCTTCGCCAAGGACAACTGCCCCGGCCAGCTCAGCTCGTCCTGCGCCGGGCATGTCGACAGCGGGGAGACCTACCTGGCGGCGGCCGTCCGGGAATTGGGCGAGGAGCTGGGCGTGAGGGTCGCCGCGGAGGAACTCCGGGAGATCGACTACGCCCCGCAGCACGCGGATCTCGGGCGGGAGTTCGTGCGCTCCTACCTGCTGACGCGGCCGGCGGAGGTCTGCCGGGTCGCGGCCTTCGAGGTCGACTCGGTGGTCTGGCGGACGCCGGCGGAACTGGACGCCTGGGTGGCGGATCAGCCGGGGTTGTTCTCCTTGCCGTTGGTCCACCTGCTGGCCCGCCCCGCGATCCGCCGGGCCTTGGGCTTGCGGTAAGTGTTTGAACTCCCGCCCCGCCGATGCGTAAGTGGGGGCGTGTCGGCCCCGGCCCCAGCTTCTCCTGAAACCCCCGCGGTGGTGCCTTGGTACCATTGGCTGTGGGTGGCGCCGTTCGCCTTGTTGCTGCGCCTGTGGCTGGCCACCTTGCGCATCCATGCCAACCGCCCCGCCGTCGACGATGCCGACGGCGGCAAGATCATCGTGCTCTGGCATGAATGGCTTTTCGTCTCCGGGCTGGTCGGCCGGCGCTACTTCGGGCGGCCGATCAACGCCCTCATCAGCACGAGCAAGGATGGCGGCTGGTTGGTCGCCTTCTTCCGGATGATGGGGTTGCGGGCCGTGCGCGGCTCCTCGAGCAAGCGCGGCGCGGCGGCCTTGATGACCCTCACGCGGGTCGTGAAGGGCGGCGAGCATGCGGGTGTCACGCCCGACGGTCCCAAGGGGCCGGCGCGGGTCTGCAAGCCGGGGGTCGTCGCGCTCGCGAAGCTCACGGGCCGTCCGATCATCGTGATGGGGCTGGCCTATCGCAGCTGCCTCCGCCTGCGGAACTGGGATCGGTTCGCCTTGCCGCTGCCGTTCTCGCGGGTCGACCTGATGTTCGAGGACATCCCGTGCCCGGCGCGTGACGAGGATGATGGCGTCGTGGCGGCGCGCATCGAGGCGCGCCTCAACGCGATGTCGGGCCGCTGAGGCGGCTCACTCCGGTCGGAGCAGTTTCGCCGCGTACTTCGCAAGCAGGTCCGACTCGAGGTTCACGCGGTCGCCGGCCCGTCTCGTGGCCAGGTTCGTGACGCTCAGCGTGTGCGGGATCAGCCAGATGCGGAAGCCGCCGGGGAGGAGGTCGGCCACGGTCAACGACATGCCGTCGACCGCGATGCAGCCCTTCTTGACGACGTGGGCCAGCACCTCGGCGGGGGCCGCGATGTCGAGCCGCCAATCCGCCCCGTCCTGGCCGAGGAAGCGGATCGTCCCGCAGGCGTCCACGTGTCCGGTGACGAAGTGCCCGCCCAGCCGGTCGGTGGGCCGGAGGCTCGGCTCGAGGTTGACCAGGTCGCCGACCTTCAGGTCGCCGAGGTTGGTGAGACGAAGGGTCTCCGCCAGAAGATCGAAGGAAGCATGCTCGGCCGCGGGGTCGGTGACCGTCAGGCAACAGCCGTTATGGGCGATGCTGTCGCCCGCCTTGGCGGTGGCGAAAAGCGGGGACTGGACGGTGAGGCGCAGTCCGCCGTGGGGACGGGGGGCGGTGGCGACGACGCGCCCGGCGGATTGGACGAGACCCGTGAACATGTCGGGAAATAAGAAGGGGCCGTCGCCGGCCCCTGGGTGTCAGTTCTGCTTGCCGTCCTGGGCTCGCTTGGCGCGCTCTTCTTCCTCGATCTTGGCGCGGATGCGGGCGCGTTCCTCTTCCTCGATGGCCTTGAGGCGGGTCTTGCGGACCTCGTCTTCGTGCACGGCGTTGCGGACCTCGTCTTCGACCTCTTCGGAGGCCTTCTTGAATTCGCGCTTGGCCTTGCCCATGCCGCGGGCCAGTTCGGGCAGCTTGGAACCGCCGAAAAGGAGGAGGACGACGAAGAGGACAACCCAGATCACGGGACCATCAAGGAAGGCAAGAGGCGGGTACATGGCTATATTGCTGTTGCGTGTAAGAAGGGAGTCCAGAATGTTTCATCAACCTGAGTTGATGTCAACCCATGTCTCCCATCGTGAAGTCTGGTATACGGGCCGCGTCCAAGGGGTCGGTTTCCGCGCCCAGACCCTGAACGTGGCCCGGGGATATGAGGTCACGGGCTATGTGCAGAACCTGCCCGATGGCCGGGTCTACCTGCACGTCGAGGGCACCGGCCAGGAGGTCGAGGCCTTCACCGAACAGGTGGCCCGCACGATGGACGGGCACATCAAGTCCGCCGAGATCCGGGACTTCTCCGGGGTCCGCACCACGGACTCGTTCGGCATCCGACGATGACCGCGGGTCCGGCCATCTCCGTCCGGAATCTCACCAAGGATTTCCGCATCGGCCTCAAGGGGCTCAAGCTCCGGGCCGTCGACGACCTCACCCTCGCGGTCCCGCGCGGCCAGGTCTTCGGTCTGCTCGGTCCGAACGGTTGCGGTAAGAGCACGACGTTGAAGATCGTGCTCGGCCTCGTGACGCCGACCTCGGGCGAGATCTCCATCCTCGGGCTGCCTTCCGCGACCTCCGCCGCCCGCGCGCGCACCGGCTTCCTGCCGGAGGCTCCCTATTTCCATAAATTCCTCAGCGGCCGCGAACTGGTGCGCTACTGCGCCCATCTGAGCGGCGTGCCATCGGGCAAGGTCGAGGCCGCCGTCGCGGAAGCGCTCGAGCTGGCCGGCATGACCGAGGCCGCGGGCCGGCTCGTCGGCACCTACTCGAAAGGCATGTTGCAGCGCATCGGGCTCGCGCAGGCCATCGTCCACGACCCCGAGCTGGTGATCCTCGACGAACCCACCGCCGGCGTCGACCCCGTCGGCGCGGCGGCCATCGGCCGCATCATCGAATCGATGCGCGCCCGCGGCAAGACCGTCGTCCTCTGCTCGCACCTGCTCGGGCAGGTCGAGCAGGTCTGCGATCGCGTCGCCATCATGGACAAGGGCCGCCTCGTCCTCGAGGGCGCGGTCGCCGACGTGCTGGAACGCCGCGATCGCCACACGGTCACGATCGAGGCGCTCACCCCCGCCGCCCTCGCCGCCGCCGAGACCGCCTTGGCCGCCCATGGCGCCAGGCTCGGCGCCGTCACCCACCCCCGCCGATCGCTGGAGGAGCTCTTCCGCGAGCTCGTCACCGGCAGCCGCGACGCATGAACGCCGCCTTCGCCCGTTGCCTCTGGATCGCCCGGCTCACCTTCCTCGAGGCGATCCGCCAGCGATTCTTCGCCTTCCTCTTCCTGCTGGGGGCCGTCCTCGTGCTCTCGTCTGGCGCGGTGCGCGCGTTCGATTTCGGGCATAGCGAGCTCAAGTTCATCGCCGACTTCGGGTTCGGGGGCCTGTTCCTCTTCGGGTCGATCCTCGGGGTCGTGATGACGGCGCAGCTGTTCTTCGCGGAGATCGACAACCGCACCGCGCTCACCCTGCTCGCCAAGCCGCTCGGCCGGGGCGAGTTCCTCGTCGGCAAGTTCCTCGGGACCTGGGCCGTGCTGGGCGTCTTCGTCGCGGTGCTGGCCGCCCTCCTGGCGGTCATGATGGGGGCGCGCGCGGCCGAGCTCGCCGAGCTCGCCGTCGAACGCCGGCTCCCGCCGCCCGAATGCGATCTCCTCGGCCTGGCTGTCGCGGCCCTGCTGCAGTGGTTGCGGCTCGGCGTGGTCGTCGCTCTGGTGCTCACGGTCGCGGCGGCCGCCCGCACCTTCCTGTTCGCGGTGGTGGTCGGCGCCCTGGCCGTCCTCGCCGGTCAGTTGCAGTGGCTCTCGCAGGAACTGCTCCTGAAACCCGCGGAAGCCGGCCTCGGGCGCGCCGTCCTCTGGGTGCTCACCCACCTGCTGCCGAACCTCCAGCAGTTCAACCTCGGCGATGTGCTCGTCCTCGCGCCCACGCAGGTGCCGGCCGGGACGTTGCCCTGGGTGTTCGCCTCGGGGCTCGCTTACATCGCGGCGTTCCTAGCCTGCGCCGCCTTCCTGTTCCGGCGTCGGGAGATCTGAGCATGCGCCGTCTCGCCCCTTGGCTCCTGTTCAGCGCCTTGTTCCTGGGCGTCGGCCTGCTGGCCGAGCAATCCTGGCGACGGGTCCGGCTGGGCCTGCCGGAGATCGGCCGGCGCCAGCTTGAACCGACGGTCGGGCAGGGGGTCCTGCTCGGCGTGCTCGGCGGTTTCCGCACCGTGGTCGCCGACTTCACCTGGATCCGGAGCTACGTGCTGTGGGAGAAGAAGACGGATCGCGCCGGCACCGAGCTGCTCATGCGCGCCGCCTGCGCCCTCGATCCGCGGTCGCGGTTCTTCTGGGAGAACGCCGGCCTGACCATCGCGAACGACATGGGGCACTGGGAGATCCGGCGGCGCGGCGGTTACGCCAAGGTGCCGAAGGACATCCAGGACCACGTCCTCCGCGGTTACGCGCGTCGCGGGCTCGACCTGATGGACGAAGGCGTCGCGAGCACCGGCGGCAACGCGGCCTTGCTGGCCAGCGCGGCGCTCGTCGCCGAACTGCAGCTCAAGGACCTGGCCCTCTCCGCCGATTATTACCGCCGCTCCGCCGAGGCCCGGCATGCCCCCTGGTTCGCCGCCCGCTTCGCCGCCGCCAACCTCTGGAAGGAGGGTCGTCGGCGCGAGGCCTACGATTGGTATCGCGCTCACTGGCTGAAGACCTTGCGCCTCGAGGAGGACGGCGCACCGGATGACCTCAAGGAACTGCGCGACATGGAGCAGGAGTTGAGGCTGCCGCTCTTGGCGCGACTGCCGCTGCAACCTTGGGAGGTCGCCCAGCCGGGCCTGTCGACGAAGCCGGGGGACAACGTCACGACCAAGCCGCCGGTCGGCGGGCAGAGCCGGAAGTGATCAGAACGGCTTGTCGCTGTCCGTCGCCGGTTCGGACTTCTCCGCCTTGGGCGCCTTGGCCTTGCGGGGCGGGAACTCGAACCACCAGCCCTTCTCCTTGTCGGCCACGAGGAAGGCCTCGAAGGTGCGACGGGTCCGGTTGGAGACGAACTTCTTGAGCGGGGTCTTGCCGTCGTTGAGGAGCTTGCCGACGTCCTCGGGGGAGATCGGGGATTTCAGCATCTCGGTGTTGAGGCTGAAGGTCTTCTTGGCGCCGGCCTCCTTGGCCTTGGTCGGGCAGACGCGGTAACCGGCGGCCGGGGTCTGCTGGACGGGCAGGCCGCTGACGGGGCAGGGGCCGAGCACCGGCCAGGCCGGGTCGAACGG
>JBEGOO010000243.1:0-4910 GCA_041182045.1 Verrucomicrobiota bacterium | reverse complement strand
GCCTTCCCACGGGTTGGACTGGGTCTGCTTGAGGCCGAGGGAGACGCGCTCGCGCTCACGGTCGACTTCGACGACCATGACGGTGATCTCCTCGCCGACCTTGACGACCTCGCTCGGGTGGCCGATGCGGCCCCAGGACATGTCGGTGACGTGCAGCAGGCCGTCGAGACCGTCGAGGTCCACGAAGGCGCCGTAGTCGGTGATGTTCTTGACGACGCCGCGGCGGATGACGCCCGGCTTGACCTCCTCGAGGAGCTTGCGACGGCTTTCGCCGCGCTGTTCCTCGATGAGCTCGCGACGCGAGACGACGAGGTTCTTCTTCTCCTTGTTGATCTTGATGATCTTGAAGTCGAAGGTCTGGCCCACGAAGCCGTCGAGGCTCTTGGGCGGGTTCACGTCGATCTGCGAGGACGGCATGAAGGCGTCGACGCCGACGGAGACGATCAGGCCGCCCTTGACGACGGACTTGACGCGACCCTGGACGATGGAGCCTTCCTGGCAGTTGGCCTCGATGCTTTCCCACTTCCGGATCTGCTGGGCGCGATCGTAGGAGACGGTCGGGGTGCCGTCCTTGTTCTCAAGTTTCTCGAGGTAGACCTCGACCTGCATGCCGACCTGGATCTCGGCCATGTCGGGGAATTCGGCCTGGGGGATGAAGCCTTCGGATTTGCCGTTGATATCGACGACGACGAACTTGTCCTCGCGGATCTCGGTGACGGTGGCGGCGATGACCGAGTGGGCCTTGAGCGCGCCGAAATTCGATTCGGCGAGCAGTTTTTCCATGATGCTCATTGTATTTGGACTGTGGGTCCTGGGCGTCGCGGAGGACGTTTCCAGGGTTTTGGTTGTTGTTTGGGTTTTCCCGGCGGAGATTCCATCGGCAGGTGCCGACGGGCCGTCGAGGGGTCGAGAAGAACCTTTTCAGAGGCAGGCTGGCAAGCCGAGATTACCGCGGAGGGGCTTTTTCCGGCGTTTTCGGGGGCGGGGGCGCCCATTCCGGTCGTTTGGCCAGCTCCGAGCGCAGTTTCTGCCCGGTTTTGGGCCCGAAGCGCGCTTCCACGAAGGTCGCCGCCGCCGCGATCAACCCGCCGTCCTCCGTGCCCAGGTCCGCCGGGTCTTTCCAAGGGCGGGTGACGCCGGCGGTCTGTTCCGCCTGGGCGCACGCCAACCGCAGGGCCAGCCGGCCGGATCGGTCGGCGGCGTCCTGTAGCCGGCGAAGCTCCGGCGCCGCCAAGGGGTGGGGAAGTTTCTGGAGGGAGCGGAGCAGGGCGTAATCGGCCAGCGGGTCGTTCGCCCGGGCCGGGGCCTCGAGCGGGCGCGCGAACGGTTGATAGAAAGGGTCGCCGAGGATGACGCCCTGCCAGCTGACCGCCGGGGTCGCGAACCAAGCCGCCTCGCCTGCGCTCATCCCGTCGCGCAAGGCCTCGAGGAGGCGCTCGGGACGGACCGTGAGCGACAAGTAAGGCTCGTACACGTTGCCGAACGTGAGCCCCGCGCCTTGTTGGACCAGCCAGGGCGTCCAACCGGCGGCCGGGTCCCGCAACGTCGAGGCCGAGAAACTGTGCAGGTGCAGGGCGATCGCGCCGGGCGCCAGGCGCGTCGTTGGCCGGCCGAACTTCCCGGTCGGTCGCTGGCTGTACCAGCCGAGGTACCACGCCGGCGCGTCCCCGCGCGCCTGCGGCGCGAACTGCTCGCGCGTCGACTCGACGTCGGGCGGCCAGCCGAGCGCGTCCAGCAGCGGGATGCACGCGCGGAACCAGTCGTCGCCTTCCTGGTAAGGACCGCCGAGGTCGACGTACGCCCGGCCGCGGAGCCCTTGGTCCTCGGCGGTCCACGCCCCGCGCAACGCCTCCAAGGTGGCCGACGCGGTCGGGCCGTCCAGCCGCGCGGTGCGGATGAAGCCGTCGCCCTCGGCGTCGGCGTGGCCGAACCAAGGGTTGGGGCGCGCGCCTTCCGGGTCCAGGTTCGGCAACGCGAGCGTCGCGAGCTCGCTGTCCACGCTCGCATGGTCGCCTTTCACGGGGTTCGCGGCGTTCAAGGGCTTGAGGCCCGACGGCGCGATCTTGAGCGGGACGCCGTGGATCAGGACGAGCCATCGCAGGCGGGCCTCCGCCGTCGGGACGAAGCCCGCGCGGCCCCGCGCGTCCGTCGCGGCTTCCGGCTGCCCCGCGAGGAGGCCCTTCGCCAGCAGCTGCGCGCGCAGCGGCCCGAGGAGCTTGGCCGAGTAATCGGGCCAGCCCAAGGTCTCGGCGGAGCCCAGCGGGAGGCTGACGAGGTTCGCCGCGGGGATGCCCCGGCGGGCCATGAACGCCTGCGCGATGGCGAGGCCTTCCGGTCGGTCGGAGTTGACGAGCACCGCGGTGCGCGCCGGGTCGGGCCGGGCCCAGGCGAGTCCCGTCAGGCACGACAGCAGCAGCGTGAGACGACCCATGCGCGCTAGGTTAGCGCCGGCCCCGGCGGGCGGAAGCGCTAAATCGCCGCGGTCACTTCGCGCGGACGAGGCGGACGTAGTCGACGATGCCGTCCGCGATCGCCTGCGCGAGCTTCTGGCGGTACGCCGCGGTCGCGATCTGCGCGCCCTCGGCGCGGCTGGACATGAAGCCGCCCTCGATGAGGATGCCCGGGCAGGTCAGCGTGCGCAGCACGGCGAAGCGGGCCCGGCGGACGCCGCGATCCTCCGCGCCGGTCCCGGCCAGGAGCCGGCGCTGCACGTTGAAGGCCAGCTGCAGGTTGAAGGTGTCGAAACGGTTGCCCGGCTCGGCGGTGAGGTCGGCCTTGCCCGCCGCCTTGTTCGTCGAGTGTTGGCCCGTCGGCGTCAGGCAATAGGTCTCGAGCCCGCCGCTGGTGGTGTCGCCCGCGGCGCCGCCGTTGTAGTGCAGGCTGATGAAGAGGTCGGCCTTCGCCTTCGCCGCCATCGGCGCCCGGTCGTCCAGGTCGATCGCCACGTCCTTGTCGCGCGTCAGCAGCACCTCGAAGCCCAGTTTCTCGAGCAGCGGCTTGAGGCGCAGCGCCGTGTCGAGCGTCGCCGCTTTCTCCGTGTAGTTCAGCGTGGGGTTGAGCTTGCCGGGATCCTTGCCCCCGTGGCCGGGGTCGAGCAGGATCCGTTGCGAGCCGGGGCGGGCGGCGGGGAGCTTCCAGGCCAGCGGCACGATCACCTTGTCGTAGTCGATGCGCGTCACCGTGAGCCGCCCGCGCAGCTGCCCGATCGGGTCGTCGAGGTAGATCTTCACGCCCTCGACGAAGAGGTAGTCCTTGTTTCCCTCGGCGACGAACGTCGGGAGACCCTTGGCCCCGTGGCGCTCGACGGCGGGGTCGTCGCCCTTCTGGCGGGCGAGCGGCGCGAGGCCCAGTTGACGCAGGGAATCGCCGAGGAAGATGTCGGGGGCGGAGGAGGCGCGCAGGACCGCGGACGCCGCCAGGAGGCAGATGGCGACGAGGCGCCGCACGGCTTACTCCGCGTCGTCCTCGCCGTTGTCCAGGGCCGAGTCGTCCTCGCCGTCGTCCTCGCCGGGGGCGGCGTTGTGGACGAGCTTGCGCTTGTTCTGCTGGACGGGCGTGAGACCGACCACGATGGCGCGACCGGTGCGCTTCGGCTCGTTGTCGCGGGTGCAGATGTGCAGCAGGGCCTCGATGGCGCGGCCGATGGTCTCGAGGCCGATCTCGGGGTGCTCGAGCTCGCGGTAGCGGTACTGCAGGAGCAGCTTCACCTTGTGGCCATGGTACAGGAAGTTCTCGGCGCGGCGGACCTTGATGAAGAGGTCGTGCGAGTCGATGCGCGGGCGGAGCTTGATCTCCTTCACCTTGCTCGCGGTCTTCTGGTGCTTGTGCTTCTTGGCCTCCTCGTAGAGGTACTTGCCGTACTCCATGAGCTTGCACACCGGCGGGACCGCGGTCGCGGCGATCTCGATGAGGTCGACGCCTTCCTCGCGGGCCAGCTCCAGGGCGCGGGCCGTGGGCATCACGCCGAGCATCTCGCCCTTCGAGTTGATCACGCGGATCTCCGTCGCGCGGATGTTCATGTTGCGCTTCGGCCCCTTGTCCTCCTTGCGGAAATCCCTGCGTTGCTGGTTGGACGAACTCGACGGTCTCGGTCGGTTATTGGGGCGATAGGGCGTAGCCATTAGGTATCTTGCGGGCGGGTCTTCGGGATAAACTCCGCGTTTCGGTGCCTTGGTTCAAGCACCGATTGCGTCGGTCTTTCCCCGTCCGGTCGCCGCTCAACCCAAGGACGCGATCGCGGCGAGCAGCTGCTTGCCGTGCTCGGCCGCCTCGACCTTGGGGATCACGGCGAGCAGTTTGCCGTCGGCCGCGAACAGGTAAGCGGCCCGCGCCGGTCCGAGGTACTTCTTCCCGTACATCGACTTCTCGACGATGCCGTCGACGGCCTGGGAGAAACGATCCTCGGGGTCCGCCACCAACGTGAACTTGAAGCCGTGCTTGGCGGCGTACTTCAGGTGGGAGGCGCAAGCGTCCCGGGAGACGGCGACAATCCTAAACCCTTGCTTACCAAGGACTTTCTCATTTTTACCCAGTTCCGCCGCCTGTTTGTCGCAGGCCGAGGTGTTGTTGCGCATGTAGACGGAGACGATGGTCGGCCCGTCGATCAGGTCGGAAAAGGCCAGATTCCGGGCCTGGCCGTCGACCACGGCGTCGACCTTGAAGTTCAATTTCGGCTTTTTTCCTGGGGAAATCATGGTTTTAAGGGGAGGTGAGGGTGGTGAGGGGAGCCGAAGCGCCGGGGAAGTCAAACGGCCGCCGCCGAAAGCCCCCGGGTGGAAACCCGACCTCCCCAGCCCTTTCCCCTTTACAAGTCCCCCGGGTGCGCCTTTGTTCCGACCCTTTCCCGCCATGCAAAAGACCCGCAAGTCCATCTCCAAGCGCTTCAAGGTGACCGGCACCGGCAAAGTCAT
>JBEGOO010000242.1:0-6099 GCA_041182045.1 Verrucomicrobiota bacterium | reverse complement strand
GGCGTCTCGTCAAAGCCCTCGGTGTCGCCCGGGTAGCTGAAGAGCTGGCCGCCACGGCAAAGGATGAGCGTCTCGAGTTCGGGCGTGTCGTACCAGTGGGCCGAGACGGCAGCGGGCTTTCCGGGAGCGATGACGCGGACGAAGCCGGGCCGACGACGGCAGGCACCGTCCCCCTCGAGGACCATGTTGCGCGCGGCGCGCAGGGTCGTCGGGTCGATGACCGAAGGGTTCACGGCCGAGTTCACGGCGGTGAAGGCCTTGGCCCCCGCGTCCAGGAGCGGGTCATCCAGCGACTCGATGAAGAAGTCAGGCATAGGGCTCCTCCCAGCGGACGGATTCGTGCGGGATCAGGGTCGCCGAGCTGCTGCGCTGGCCGACCTCGACCGACTTCATGCGCTCGAGCAGCGCGGCGGCCTCCTGGAGCTTGGCCTGCGACTTGGCGAGCTGTCGCATGTACTCGTAGAGGTCCGCGGTGACGAACGCCAGGAGGCACTCGGCGCCGCCAGGCAGAGGTATGAGCGTCGTCTCGGCGAGCTCGGCGACCGGGGCCTTGTAGCGCACGAAGGCGGAGGCACCGGGCGGCAGCGGCGGGTAAAGCATGATGGTCGCCCCGCTGACCGTGAACCTGGGCATGTTCGGGCGGGCGTCAGACTCGGGCAGATACTGCGAGTCGTCGGTCGACACCTCGGCGACGATCTCAGGAACCGAGGGGAGCGTGAGGAACTCGCGGTAATAATCCGGGCCGAAGGTCGCGGTCTTCAGGCCGGTGCGCCAGAGGTAGGCGTTCCAGACCAGGGACCAGCGGTTGCGCAGGAAGTCCCAGGCGATCTCGCGGGTGGGGTCATCCTCCATGCCGGCAAGCCGGCAGGCGTGGTCGACTATCTGTCCGGCGTCCATGGTCAGCGTACGCGGATGATCCAGCGGATGGTGGCGAACGGCGGCATGTTGTCATGCGCGCCGCCCGAGCCCACGGAGGTCGTAGCCGTGGCTGGGATGTCGATGGTATGAGTATGGCCCGGGTCCGTGGTCGTGAAACGGTCGGGGTCGTCGGCCGGAAAGGCGTAGGCAGGCGTCTGGTTGTAGCCGTTGCCCCAGATGTCCTCATCGGGATAACCGACCTGGGCTTTCTGAAGCACGACGTTGGCGGAGATCCCGTGTCGGTGGGAACCTGCGGTGGAGGTCGTCGCGATCGCCGGGTCGACGGTATGCGTGTGCGCAGGCATCTGCGCGGTCGTCAGGGTCACGGACGAGGAACCGGCGGTCGCGCCGATAGCGGCGGCGCCGGGCGTGCGGGTGGCGCCGGTGTCCAGGCCTAGGAGAGTGCGGCCGCGAAGGTCGGGAAGCCCGAAGGTCGTCGCGCCGTCGCCGGCTCCCCAGGAGGTGCCGATCGCGGCGAAGAGCGCGGCGTAGCTCGTGCGGGAAAGAAGCTGCCCGTCGCAGGCCCACCAGTTCGCCGGAATGGTGGTCCCCGCATAGGGCACGACCGAACCCACGGGCACGAGGACCAGGGACGAGATGGAGCTGTTGAGGCTGTTCGTCGCCTGGGTCTTGTAGGCCGTGAACTCGTCCGAGGCGACGGCGCCGGCCACCGTCACGTTGACGGCGGTCATGGCCGCGAGCGCGGCGGCATCGAGGACGTCGCCGTCGACGAGATTGGGCCTCTGGATGGTGACCGTGATGGGCATGGATCAGGAGGACGGCTCGGAGGGCGGCGAAGGAGGCTGCGGATCCTGCCAGGCCTTGTTCACCTCGTCCTTGGAGAAGAGGTCTCCGGTCTCGCGGTAGCGGGAGCCCTGTGAGTCCTCGAGCTTGGCGTAGCCGGCCATGATGTCCTTCTCGAGGGACGGAGCCTTGGCGCGGCCGGTGTCGGTGTTGGCGAGCGAGATGCCGGTGGGCACCTGGACGCGGGTGAGGATGATAGGCTTGTCGCGGTCGGCGACGGAGCGGACGCAGATGACCCGGAGCTTCGGCTCCTCGGATTCGTATTCGTAGGTAGGCATGGTCGTCAGCCGGTGACCCACCAGTTGCCGGGATCGCCTCCCGCCTGGATGGCGGTGACGCGGAGGATCTGGCCCGAGGTGCGGGAATGGACGGCCGTGGCGCGCCCGTTGAAGAGCGCCTTGTTGTTCGCGGCGAAGGTCACCGAGTTGCAGCCGCGGTTGACGACGTCGATGGTCGCGTTGCGCGGGAAGTCGTCCGGGACCCGGATGGTCCAGGAGCGCGCGTCGTCCGGGAGCGTGATCCGGGTGGCCGCCTGGACCGTCGGGATGATGATCGTGCCGCTGTCGCCGAAGGCCATGAGCATCAGCCGGCGGATGTTGACCGGCTGGGTGACCAGCGTGGCCGGCCGCGTGTGCACGCCGACGACGCCCGTGAAGAACTCGTCGATGTACTGCCAGTTGTTGAGGGTCGCGATGAGCGTCCCGCCGGCGTAGAGGTCGAGCCTCGAGGAAACCGCAGCCACCTTGATCTCGAGGTCGACGGACTGGGTGGTCGTGGCGGTGACGGAGCCGATCTTAACCGTGTCGGCATTGAACCAGTAGAAGTCGAAGCCGGTGGCGGTGCGCTTGATCGTGACGGCGCAGCCGATGTACGGCATGTAGTTGGAGCCGGCGGGGACCCAGCCGCGGCCGGCCGTGATCGGGGCTCCGAAGCCAACGGTGCAGCAGTCGCCGGCGACGGTCTGAGTGCTGCCGAAACGGAAGTAAAGCCGGCCACCGTAGACCCAGAGGTCGTTCCAGAGGTCCTCGGAGACCGAGCTCGCGATGGACGGGCGGTCCATCGAGGTCGAGTCCGACATCTGGATGGAAGTGGCCAGGTCGTAGTCGGCGACCGTGGTGATGCTGGTGTTGCCTGGGGCCGTGAAGGTCCAGCCGGGCTCGGTGAGGACGCTCGACGAGGCGACGAGGTCGACGCGCTTGGGCATGGCGGCGACGATCTCGGTGACGGCGGCGGCGCCTGGGTTCTCGACTCCGATCATGTCAGAAGACCTCCTGGACGGTGAGCGTGGTGGTGCCGGTCTGCGCGACGGCCTGGACGGCCATGCGGGCGGCCCTGGCCGTGTCGACCGTCATGGTGCCGCCGGGCTGCAGGATGCAGACGCCGTTGGCCCAGGTGAGCGTGCCGCCGGCCTCGCCGATCTTGAAGACGGCGGGCTGGAGGCCGCGGTTGCTCACGATGAGCGCCGTGCGCCGCCCCTCGGCCGCGATGGACACGGGGGCGGTGCCGACGGTGAAGGCCTGGCCCATCAGGCCAGCCCTCCCATGTCGGCCTGCTCGGCGGCGCGCATCATGTCGGCGTCGTCCTTGGCGGAAGGTTCGCCTTCGGCGGCCTCCGTCTCGGCGGATTCCGTCATGGGCTGGCCGTTGGCGGTCGCGAGCTCGAGCGTGACGCCGGACTTGCCGACGGAGCGCACGGTGGCGACGACCTGGAGGTCGACGGTCTCGCCTTCGGAGGGCAGCTGGCCGTCGACCTCGAGGGCCTTGGCGGGGACGCTGACGATGCAGCGGCTGCCGGAGGCGGGCTTCTTGGCGGAGGCGCCGGAGGGAGCCATGCCGATCAGGAGGGCGAGGCCGTCGGCGGCCTTGGATTCAGGGGATTGGGGCATTGGGTTTTATAATATTCGGAGGAAAGGGGTCCCCAGGACCGCCCGGATGGACGGCCCCGGGGATTGGATCAGGAGGCGCGGAACTCCGTCTTGGACTTGAGCGTGATGCCGAACTTCGGGTTCAGCACGGTGCTGCCCCAGTACGACTTCCAGCCGACGGTCATGTACTGCGCCAGCGGGTTGAGGCTGTCCGGCTTGTCGTTGATGATGATGGACGGCTTGAACGGGGAACCGCCCAGGCTGGCCATCTTGGTCACGCCGTAGGCCTCGGAGGCCAGGCAGTAGGACGAGAACACCGCGTCGGCGTCCGAGTGGTTCGTCGTGTAGGTGCCTTCCGTGGCGCCTTCGACGAACGGGTTTGTATGGGACACCAGGCGCACGCCGTGCAGGTCGCCGATCTCGTTGTTGAAGAGCTTATCGGCGTACTGGTAGCGGACCATGTTCTGCCACTCGGGGTTGTTGCGGATGTCGCGCTCCACCTGCGGCGGCACCACGAGCACGAAGGCCTTGCCCTGGATCGGGACGGCCTTGTTCACGCGGAGCTGGGTCGCGGCGTCCAGGACGTCCTGCGGGGTGATGCGGGCCGACGCGGCGGTGCCGGCCTTGAGGGCCGAGAACGACGTGAAGCCGCCGGCGTAGCGCTTGTTCAGGCCGGCCGTGAGCTGGTCGCGGATGATGCTGTCGGCGTCGAGCGCGCACTCCTGGCCCATCAGGAAGATGGTGGAGTTCATGTAGTTCAGGAGGCCGACGTGGTTGACGACGTCGGTGACCTTGGCCACCTGGCCGCGCTGCGAGAGCGTGACCTCGACGGACTGGTAGGTGACGTCGCGGGAGACGGTCGGCGCGACGCCTTCGGTGAGGGCGATCGGGGCGCCCGGGCGGGTGAGGTCGGCCTCTTCGCGGCGGAAGAAGCGGACGGTGCGGCTGCCGATGTTGCGCGGCAGGTCGCCGTCGCGCGCGAACTGGTCGAAGACCAGGGTGTGCTGGGCGGTGGTGAGCAGCTTCTTCTCGAAGTGAGGGCGGAGCTGCGTCTGGATGAGGGAGGTGTCGAACATGACGTTCTAAGGGATGAGGGAGGGAGGAAGGATGGGCTGGGAGGGTTGCGGAGAATGGGCGCGCCCGGCGCGTCAGGCTCCGTCCGCGTTGAGCATGGCCCTGCGGAGGTGGGCTTCCCGTTCGGCATCGCTCATGTCGTCGGGGGATTTGCGCGAGGAGGCGTTCCAGCCGTTGCCGCCCTCGACCGAGGTCAGGGAGCTGAGGCGTTTGACCTCCTCGCGCAGTTTCTGGACCTGGAGCCGGTGCGCGTTCGCCTCGATCATGAGCCGGGCGATGCCCACCGCTGCCTTGAGTCCGTTGGGATGGCTCCTTGCGATCGGACCCATCTCCTTGTCGTTCACCAGGTCGTTCGCGATCTTGACCACCGGGTTCGCCGGGTCGGCCAAGGTCGGGTCCTGCCTGATGAGGGTGTCGCGCACGCCGGCCCAGCTCCGCTGGAAGGCGGGCTTGCCGAAATGCGCGTCGGGTTCCGGCACGTCGTCGGCCTGGCGCGCCTGCGCACGGGCCTCCTCCGCCTTCTCGAGGGCAAGTTCGGCCATCTTGTGGTCTCCCTTGTTCCTGTAGTCGCGGGCGAGGTCCTCGTAGGTCTTGCCGGGGTCCTTCACGTTGCCGGGAGATTCGGGCTGGCGGGCGAGCTGCTCCCGCTGGCGCCGGATCTCTTCCTTCTCCTCATGGAGCCGCTTCCAGGAGCGGTCCAGCCGGGCCTCGTCCTTCTGCTTCCTGTCGAGGGCCTGCTGGTACGGGGTGCGCTCCTTCGGCGCGTCCGCTTCGTCCTGCTTGGTCTCCTCGGCCTGGGGGGATACGGCGGCAGCGGGCGCCGGGGTTTTCGCTGCTTCCTCCTTGGGCTGGGTCGCTTCGGGTTCGGTCTGGTCGACGGTCGCGGCGGTGACGCCGGTGTCCGCCTTCTCCGCGAGCTGCATGATCGCCGACGCGTCGTCGGCGACGGGTTCGGTCGCGGGGCTGTTCTGTTCCTGGTTCTGGTCCATGGGTGTGTCTTGCTGTTGGCCTGGGTTTGGTTCGGGGCGTGACGTCAGGCCTGACCGTCCTCCCCGGAAGTTTCATCCGCCTTGGCGGCGGCGCGCTGGGCGAGGCCGCGGACGGTCCCCCAGCAGCTGGCGAAGCCGCGCGCGGCGGCATTGGCGCGGATCTCGTCGCCAGGAGTGCCCCACACGGCGGTGGAGGCCTTGCCGGCGACGAGCGTGCGCATGGCGGCGTCGATGCGCTTGCCGCTCGTCGTGCCCAGGAAATGAGCCAGGGCGGCGAAGTCGTCTTCGTTAAGCTGGACCTCGTTCTCGCGTCCGTTGACGCGCAGGGAGGTAAGGAGGTCGAGTTCCTCGGAGGTGAGGAGACGCTGGAGTAGGAACTGCTTCATACGGAAACGGGTTGGGGGGCCTGTGACGGCTGTGACTGTGACACCTGGGCTTGGGCCTGCTGGG
>JBEGOO010000241.1:0-13105 GCA_041182045.1 Verrucomicrobiota bacterium | reverse complement strand
GGACGTCACCGTCGAGCAGCTCCGCAAGGACTTCGACGCCGTCATCCTCTGCGTGGGCGCGACCAAGGGCCGCGACCTCGTCCTCCCGGGCCGCGAGGCCAAGGGCATCCACCTCGCGATGGAGTTCCTCCACGCCAACACCAAGAACCTCCTGGACGGCAAGGCCCCCGACGCGACCATCAGCGCCAAGGGCAAGGACGTCGTGATCATCGGCGGCGGCGACACCGGCACCGACTGCGTGGGCACCTCGCTCCGCCACGGTTGCAAGTCCGTCATCCAGCTCGAGATCATGGCCAAGGCCCCGCTCACCCGCGGCAAGGACAACCCCTGGCCGGAATGGCCCAAGACCTACAAGGTCGACTACGGCCAGGAAGAAGCCGCCGCCAAGTTCGGCTCCGACCCCCGCGTCTACCTCACCACCGCCACGAAGTTCGTCGCCGACGAGCAGGGCAACCTCAAGGAAGTCCACACCGTGGAGGTCAAGTGGGAGAAGAACGACAAGGGCCAGTTCGTCCCGACCCACGTCCCCGGCACCGAGAAGGTCCGCCCCGCGCAGCTCGTGCTGCTCGCCATGGGCTTCGTCGGCCCCGAGCAGCCGCTCCTCGAGGCCTTCGGCCTCGAACGCGATGCCCGCACCAACATCAAGGCCGACCACGAGAAGTACGTGACCAACCTCCCGGGCGTCTTCGCCGCGGGCGATTGCCGTCGCGGCCAGTCCCTGGTCGTCTGGGCCTTCAACGAAGGTCGAGGCGTCGCCCGCGAGTGCGACCGCTTCCTGATGGGCAAGACGGAGCTGGTGTAAGGATCTGACCAGCCCGTGAACCGACCCGGCTCGAGTGAGCCGGGTCTTTTGTTTTCAAACGCTGGCGATTGGGGAGTGGGGAGTCGGGATCAGGCCACCCACTCCCGACTCCCGATCGCCTACCCTCGCCTCCTTCCGAGCCTCTGAGCCTCTGTGCCTCTAGGTCCGCTCCCCGCCTCTTCATCCTTGCGCCATGTCCTCCCGCTACCACCTTGCTGCCATGGCCCTCGCCCCCTGGTTCAAGCCGGCGCTCATGCGCTCCCTGAAAGCAGGCTACGGGCGTTCCGACTTCTTCGCCGACCTCGCGGCCGGCCTGCTCGTCGGCGTGGTCGCCCTGCCTCTCTCGATGGGGCTGGCCATCGCTTCCGGCGTCAGCCCCGAACAAGGCCTCTACACGGCCATCATCGGCAGCGTGATCGTCTCCCTGCTCGGCGGCTCGCGCGTGCAGGTCGCCGGCCCGGCCGGCGCCTTCGTCGGCATCTGCGCCGCGGCGGTCATCACCCACGGCTACCTCGGCCTCGCCCTCGCCACGCTGATGGCGGGCGTGATGCTCCTGGCCTTCGGCGCCCTGCGTCTCGGCAAATACATCGGCTACATCCCCTACCCGGTCGTGATCGGGTTCACCACCGGCATCGCCCTCATCATCGGCAGCACCCAGCTCGGGCCTGCCCTCGGCATCGCGGACCCCGCCAAGGCCATCCCGCATCTCGTCGGCCGCCTACATCACCTCGGCGTCGGCATCGGGGAGCTCAAGCTCGGCTGCCTCGCCGTCTCCGCCGGCACGCTCGTCGTCATCGTCGGACTCCGCAAACTCTCGCTCAAGATCCCGGGGGCCCTGATCGCGGTCGTCCTCGGCACGGTCATCGTGACCCTGCTGGGCGTGTCCGACGCCGCCGTCCCGACGATCGGCTCGAAGTTCAAGGAGATCAGCGCCCAGTTCCGCCCGACCGACTGGAGCGGCGCCCTGACCGATCGCTCCGCCTGGCTGACCAAGGCCTGGGAAGTCCTGCCGCTGGCCTTCGGCATCGGTCTCCTGGTCGGCATCGAGTCCCTCCTCTGCGCCGTCGTGGCCGACGGGATGTCGGGCGACCGCCACGATTCCGACACCGAACTGGCCGCCCAAGGCGTCGCGAACATCGCCTCGGCCTGTTTCATGGGACTGCCCGTGACCGGCGTCATCGCGCGCACGAGCACGAACGCCCGCGCCGGCGCGAAGTCCCCGGTCTCCGGCCTGATCCATGCGGCCACGGTCCTGGCGATCCTGCTCATCCTGGCCCCGCTGGTGAAGCTCATCCCCCTGGCCTCCCTGGCCGGCGTCCTGCTCTCGGTCTGCTGGTACATGGCCGAGCTCCCGCTCTGGCCGCGCCTCTTCCGCTCCGGCGGTTCCGACCTGATCCTGCTGGTGCTCGCCTGCCTGATCACCGTCTTCGTCGACCTGATCTGGGCCGTCGGCCTCGGCGTGCTCGCGGCCTTCGTCTTCCTGCTGATCCGCAAGTCCTCCCATCCGGAGAAGGAGGAACCCGAGACCATCGACGTCGAGGAACGCGCCGACGAGGTCCGCCTCGCGCTCTCCGGGCACCTGCACTTCGGCCGCGCGGCCGAACCGCGCGCGGTCGAAGCCCGCCTCAAGGACGGGACGCTGCACCTGACGTTGGACTTCAGCCACGCGCTCTTCGTCGACTGTTCCTACGCCCAGGCCCTCCGCGAACTCGCCGTCCACGCCCGCCAGCGAGGCGTGACCGTCCGCGCCGTCGGCCTGCAGGATCGCGCCGCCACCGACTTCGCCCGCTTCGGCCTGCGCGAGGTCATCGCGCTCTGACGACCGCTCTGGGATTGCCGACCGGAGGAGCCCCGCCTAGGTTGCCGGCGTGAGCACGCCCTCCCTCGAAAGCCTGAGATCCGCCGCCTTGGCCACGGCCATCGCCGCCGGCGACCTGCTCGCCAAGGGCGCGCAGATGAAGGTCAACCTGTCGACCGACGACGACGTGAAGATGCAGGCCGACGTCGACTCGGAGCACCTGGTGCGCGAACGGCTGAAGGCCACGGGCTTGCCGGTGATCGGCGAGGAACTCGGCGGCGACCCGGCGTTGTTCGAAGGTCGGGAACTCTACTGGGTCGTCGACCCGCTGGACGGCACCTACAACTACCTGCGCCGCCAACCCGCGACCTGCGTCTCCCTCGGCCTGATGCGCGGCCCCGAGCCGGTGCTCGGCGTGATCCACGATTTCACCGCGAAGAAGACGCTGCTCGGCCTGCCGGGCGAAGGCACGTTCGTGAACGGCCGCGCCATCCGTCCCGGCTGGGTCGCCGACCTCAAGGACGCGTGCATCATGACGGGGTTCCCCGCCGCGGCCGACAAGTCCGGCCCGGCGATGCAGCTCTTCATCCAGCAAGTCGGGCGCTACAAGAAGATCCGCATGATCGGCTCGGCCGCCCTCGCGCTCGCGTACGTCGGCGAAGGCATCGCCGACGCTTATTATGAATCCGGGACGAACCTCTGGGATGTCGCCGCCGGCCTGGCCATCATCAAGGCTTCCGGGGGTTACTACCGCCTGACCCCCACCGGCAAACGTCCCCTGAATTACGACCTCTGGGCCGCGGCCCGGGAGGAATGGACCCGCTAAAAGGGCTTTGCCGTCCCTTGGCGGCCGGGTTAGGGTCATCCCATGCCTGACCCCCGCAAAAGCCTCCTCGCCGCCCTGGCGATGGCTTTACCCGCCATCCTGACGGCCGCCGCGACCCCTTACCCGGCGCCCGGTAAGCCCCCGGAAGCCTGCCCCGTCCCGGAAACCCGCCCGACGGTGGGCGCCCTCGCCGCCCCGGAGCCGCGGACCTCGGGCTCCGGCCGGATGCTCCTGGCGCTGAGCCGTCCCGGCTGGGAAGCCTTGCTCAGCAAGGACGCCGACCCGGAGGTGCGCGACTGCGCCCGCTTCTTGGTCGTGACGATGCCGGAGGCCGACGTGGAGACATTGTCCGCCGCGTTCGTCGGCGAGAATATCCGCGAGGCGCTGGCGGCCCGGCGCGCCCACGCGTGGGCGGCGAGCGTGCCGTGGCCGCTCTTCCTCAACGACGTCCTGCCCTACGCTTGCCTCGACGAGGCGCGGGACCCGTGGCGCGCCGACTTCCGGCGCCGGTTCGGCGCGATCGTGAAGGACGCGAAATCCCGCGACGAAGCCGCCCGCCTCGTCAACGCGCGCATCCAGGACGAGGTCGGCGTGAAGTACAGCACGCGCCGACGCGCCCCGAACCAGAGCCCGGCCGACTCGATGCGCCAGGGCCTCGCCTCGTGCTCGGGGCTCTCCATCCTGTTGTGCGACGCGTTCCGCGCCGTGGGCCTGCCCGCCCGCGTGGCCGGCGTACCGACCTGGACGACGATCAACGGCAACCACAACTGGGTCGAGGTCTGGCTCGGGCCCGACGGCGCGCCCACGGCGGATGCCGCGATCGACCCGGTGGAGGCCGCGACCTGGATGGCGGCGTGGCGCGTGACGGAGTACAACCCCGACCCGAAGGGCTGGGATCACGCCTGGTTCATGGATCGCGCCGCGGCGGCCGATCCCGCCCGGCCGGAGACCCGGATCTACGCGACCAGCTGGCATCGGACCGGTTTGAGCTTCCCGCTCGTCTGGAACCCCGGCCCCCATGAGGTCGCGGGACTCGATCGCACCGCCGTCTACCACGGCCTGGCCGGCGGTCATCGCCAACCCATCGCGGCGGACCGCTGCCTCATCTCCGTGCGCGCCACCCGCGCCGGCAAGCGCGTCGCGGCCACCGTCGCGATCGTCCAACCTGGCCAGCCCGACCGCAGCGTGGTCACCCGTGGCGAGGACAAGGACCTCAACGACATCGCCCGCTTCGACGTCCCCGCGAACGAGGGACGCGTCGAACTGCGCGTCGGCGACGTCACCGCCGTGGCCGTCCCCGTGGGCGGCAAGGAGGTCGTGGTCGAGCTGGCGTTGCCTTAAAGCGTAGACAGGGCGGGCGGAATCGGTAGACGTAGGCCCGTGCTCCTCCTCCTCGCCAATCCCGTGACCGCCGTGAAGGAAGCGGTCATCAAGCATGCCGCCGAGAACTACGCCGAGAAGATCCTCGGGCAGGACTACGGCTCGCCCGGCTTCTGGGTGGCGCTGATCATGGCCCTGGTCTACCTGCCCGTCCTCGGCCGGCTCGCGGCCGCGCATTTCTTCGGCAAGGACGGCACGACCTTCGGCATCGGGCTCACCGGCATCTGCTCCGTGGCGCTGACCTTCGGCGCGATCTGCATGGCCGACACCAGCCTCTCCGGCTTCATCCCGAAGTCGGTCGAGGTGCTCGTCATCTCGCTCTGCACCGGCACCGTCGTCCTCCTCGTGACGAGCGCGGCCGCCCAGGTCCTCGGCATGGGCTTCGGTCCCTCCCTCGGCCTGCAGCTGATCTTCTGGAACATCGTCTTCCTGGCCCAGCTCGCGACGCGCTTCCTGATGGACTTCTGGAAGCACGTCTGAGCCCGTCGCCATGACGCTGCGCCTCGCGGGCCTCTGGTTGACGATCGCCGCCGGGGCCGCGGCCGAACCGCTCCACCCCACCCTCGAAGGCACGGTCGTCGCGGGCTACCAGGGCTGGTTCCGCGCCGAAGGCGACGGCAGCGGCCTGGGCTGGGTGCACTACGGTCCCGGCAAGCGCTTCGCCCCGGGGGCCTGCTCGTTCGACCTCTGGCCCGACCTCTCCGAACTGACCCCGGAGGAACGCTACCCGTCGCCCTTCCGGTTCGCCGACGGCCGGACGGCCGACCTCTTCAGCAGCGTCCATCCCGCGACGGTCCGCCGGCATTTCCGCTGGATGAAGGAGTATGGCATCGACGGCGCGATGCTCCAACGCTTCGCGGTCGGGCTCGGCGACGGCCGGGGCGCGGCGTCGCTCGATGTCGTCCTGCGCCACTGCGTCGACGCGGCCAACGCCGAGGGTCGCGCGCTGACCGTGATGTACGATCTCTCCGGACTGAAACCCGGGAAGTTCCCGGTCGTCGCCGCGGACTGGCGGAAGCTCGTCGACACCGGGCTGACGAAACAGCCCTGCTACCAACACCACGGCGGCAAGCCCCTGGTCTCGCTCTGGGGGCTGGGTTTCAGCGACCGCCCGGCGGCCACGGCCGAATGGACCGCGTTGCTCAAGGAGATCAAGGCCACGGGCGCCGCGGTCATGCTGGGCGTGCCGTCCTATTGGCGCGAAGGCAAGGCCGACGCCTGGCCGGACCCGGAGGTGCGCGCCTTGATCCGGCAAGGCGACATCATCAGCCCCTGGGCGGTGGGACGCTTCGGCCGGCCCGCGGAAGTCGCCGGCTACGCGCGCAAGGTCTGGCAGCCGGACCTCCAAGCGTGCGCCGAGACGAGACAGGGCTACCTGCCGGTGATTTTCCCGGGCTTCAGCTGGCATAATCTTTCCGCCCTCCGGGGCAAGGAGGCCCGGCTGGACCAGATTCCCCGCCTCGGCGGCCAGCTGCTCTGGAAACAGGCCCTGGAGGCCAGGCAGGCCGGGGCCCGGATGCTCTATGTGGCGATGTTCGACGAGCTCGACGAGGGGACGGCGATCATGAAATGCGGCGGCCCCCGGCCGACCGGGGCGAGCCCGTTCGTCGACCTGTCCGACGTCCCGACCGACCACTATCTCTGGCTGACCGGCCAAGCCGGACGGATGCTGCGCGGGGAGATCCCCGCCAGCCCCGACCTGCCGAAGCGCTGAACCGGCTCAACCCGTGGCCTGGAGGCCCGCGGCGATCGCGTTGAGCGAGAGCAGCATCTGCGGGAGCAACGCGTCGGCCTCCTTGCGATCCCCGGCGGCGACATGCTTGCGCCAGTCCTTGAGGAGGGCGACCTGCTGCTCGTGGAGCAGGTCGATCGCCGACTCGCGCAGGGCGATGACCTTGCGCAGGCGCGGACGACCTTCGGTCAGCCTGGAGCCGGACAGCTCGTCGAGCATCTTGCGCGTGAGCGAGTGCTCGGCGAGGATGCGGGTGAGGAAGAGCTGGCGCAGCTTGCGGTCGACCACCATGCCCCCGTAGAGCTTCATCATGCTGCGGTTGGCGGCCAGGACGCTGGTGGAGGCGTTCTTGAGCATGTAGCGCAAGGGAGGCCAGTCGTCGTAGTTCTTGCGGATGACCTCGAAGCCCTTCGGATCCTCCTCCTTGAGCCGGGCCAGCGCGGAGCCGACCCCGTACCAGCCGGAGAGGTAGAACCGGGCCTGGCTCCAGGCGAAGACCCAGGGGATCGCGCGCAGGTCCTCGAGCGAGGCCGCGCCGGTGCGGCGCGACGGGCGGGAGCCGATGCGGCTCGCCTCGATCACGTCGATCGGGGTGGCCTGGCGGAAGAACTCGATGAAGCGCGGCGTGCGGATGAGCGACTGGTAGGCCTCGCGGGAGAACTCGGCGAGGCGGTCCATCACCTTGGCCTGGGCGGCCTCGCTGCGGACGGCCATGTCGTGCAGCAACGTGTTCTGCGTCACCCCGTCCGTGAGCAGCTCGAGGTTGTTCACCGCGGTGATGTGGTTCGCGTACTTCTGCGTGATGCTCTCGCCCTGCTCGGTCACGCGCATCTCGCCGTTGATCGTGCCCTGCGGGAGCGCGTCGATGAAGCGGTGCGTCGGGCCGGCGCCGCGGGAGATGGTGCCGCCGCGGCCGTGGAAGAAGACGATGCGCACCCCGTGCTTCTCGCCGACCGCCGCCAGGTTCTGCTGGGCGCGGTAGAGGTTCCACAGGGAGGCCAGGATCCCGCCGTCCTTGTTGGAGTCCGAGTAACCGATCATCACCTGCTGCGTCAGGCCGTCGGTCACGCCGGCGTCGCGGCGGGCCTCCAGCGTGCGGCGGGTCATCGGGTGCGACAGGAAGGAATCCAGGATCGACGTGCTCCGCTCCAGGTCGTCGATGGTCTCGAACAGCGGCACCACCGGCAGCAGGCAGTACGGGTCGTCGGAGCCGCCCGCGGTGAGCCCCGCCTCGCGGGCCAGCAGGTAGACGGACAGGAGGTCGGACACCGAGCGCGTCATCGAGACGATGAGCGAGCCGAGCCCCGCCGAACCGTGCTTGCCGATGTGCGCGACGAGCGCGCGGTGGCACGCCAGGACCGCGTCGGCCTCGGCGCCGATGCTGGCCTGCTCGCGCATGAACGGGCGGGTCGAGCGCAGCTCGGAATCGAGGAAACCAAGGCGACGGGACTCGTCCCACTGCGCGTAGTGGTGGTCGTCCTGGCCGGCGGCGGCGAGCAGCTGGCCGATGGCCTTGTCGTGGAAGGCGCTGTTCTGGCGGATATCCAGGCCCGCCATGTGGAAGCCGAAGACGCGCAGGAAGCGGATCAGCGGATCGAGCTCCGCGCGCGCGATGCGGGCGGCGCCCACCTCGATCAAGGTCTCGCGCAGGAACAGGAGGTCGGCGACGACGCCGTCCGGGGTGGCGTGCTGACCGGGGGCGAGCTCGCCCTCGACGGCGGGCAGGCGGAGGCGGACGAGGTTGACGTACTGGCGCCAGGTCTCCCCGACGTTGCGGGCCAGGGCGGCCGCGCCGGCCTCGCCGTGCGCCGCGGCATGCTTCTCGACCTGCTTGACGAAGACGGCGGGCGGCAGCTGGAGGTGGTCGCCCAGCGACAGCCGCTGGCCGAGGGCCTCGAGGCGCTCATGGCAGATGCCGATGGCGGTCGAGCGGAAGAGGTTCAGGGCGCGGGTGGTCACCTCGGCGGTCACGAGCGGGTGGCCGTCGCGGTCGCCGCCGACCCAGGTGCCGAGCGCCACGAGCGGCAGGGCGTCGGGATGCTCGATGCGGGAGATGTCGAAGCCGGCCTCCTCCCACGCCTGGCGCAGGCGCAGGTCCATGCTGACGATGGCGTCGGGGAAGACCTTCGAGAGGAAGTAGTTGATGTTGCGCAGCTCGGACTGCACGTCCGGCTTCTGCTGGTAGAACTCGCCGGTGCGCCAGAGGCGCTCGAGGGCCACCTTGATCTCGTCGCGGATCGCGCGCTGCTCGGCCGCGGTCCACATGTTGTTCTCGCGGCGGACGAGGAGCTTGTAGATCTCGCGGTGGATCTCGAGGACCGTCGCCCGCTTCGCCTCGGTCGGGTGGGCCGTGAGCACCGGGTCGACGCGCACGCGCCCGAGACGCTTCGCGATCTGCTTGTCGGTGACGTCGGCGCCGCGGAGGGTCTGGAAGGCGCGGCCCCAGGAGCCGGGGTCGGAGGCCAGGCCATGCTTGTCCTCGCGCAGGCGCTTGGATTGGGCGGAGGCGTTCTCCTCGACCATGTTCAGCAGCTGGAAGGCGATGGAGTAGGCCTGCACCCCGCGGTAGGAGAAGATCTGCACGCCGCGCAGCTTGCGCTTGCCCATCCACGGCAACGTGCCGGCGAGATCCTTGTGGTCGAGCTGCTCGAGGACGTCGACGAAGCAACCCATCATGAAGTCGAGGTCCTTGTCGACTTTCTTCAAGCCTCGGGCGAGATCGGAGCTGATGGCCATGCGACCACGGTCGTAGCATGGACCGAGGAAAAGCCGCAACCGCAAACCCCGGCGGCTTGCGTTTACGGAGGTCCGCGCTTTGCTGGAATCTCGCCATGGCGGACCAGCGGCTCATCCTTCCCGACCTCTGGCAACAGGAGGCCCTCCGCGCCCTCCGCGAAGGCCGGGACGTGGTGGTCCAGGCGCCGACCGGCGCGGGCAAGACCCATGTGTTCGAGCTGCTCATCCGCCATGGGCACAAGGGGCAGGCCGTCTACACGGTCCCGACCCGCGCCCTGGCGAACGACAAGCGGGCCGAGTGGCTCGCCCAAGGCTGGAACGTGGGCATCGCGACGGGCGACGTGAGCGAGAACCTCGACGCCCCGGTGGTGGTGGCGACCCTCGAGACCCAGCGGCACCGCTTCCTCGAAGGCCGCCGGCCCGACCTGCTGGTCATCGACGAGTATCAGATGCTGGCCGACGACCGGCGCGGACCGGCTTACGAGACGGTCCTGGCGCTGGCGCCCCCCGAGACCCGCCTGCTCCTGCTCAGCGGCAGCGTGGCCAACCCCCGCTCCGTCGTCGAATGGCTCGGCCACCTCGGCCGGACCGTCACCCTCGTCGAGGAGCACCGCCGGCCGGTTCCCTTGGAGGAGGTGGCCCTCGACGCGCTGGAGGGCCGCGAGCCGGAGGGCATCAAAGGCCACGTGGCCCGAGCGGTGGTCCGGGCGGTCCTGGCCGACCTCGGCCCGGTGCTGGTGTTCGCGCCCCGCCGGCGGGCGGCCGAGCAGATCGCCCGCGAGATCGCCCACGCCCTGCCCTTGGGCAACGGCCCGGCCCTGACCCCGGCCCAGAAGGCCTTGGCGGGCGACGACCTTTATCGGCTGCTCCGCCAAGGGGTGGGCTTGCACCACAGCGGCCTGACCTACGAGCAGCGCAGCGCGCTCATCGAGCCATGGGCGAAGAGCGGGCGGCTCAACGTGGTGGTGGCCACGACCGGCCTCGCCGCGGGGATCAACTTCTCGCTGCGCTCCGTGCTCGTCACCGACCGACGCTACGCGGCGGACCACGCCGAACGCGAGATCCGCCCGGACGAGCTGCTGCAGATGTTCGGCCGCGCGGGTCGCCGCGGGCTCGATGAACGCGGCTACGCCCTGTGGACCGGTTATTCGCCGCGGCTCGGCGAGGCGCGCCCCCTGCAGCTGCAACGCGGCGGCGGGCTGGACTGGCCGGCCTTCCTGGCGGTGATGCAAGGGTCGCCGGAACCGGTCGCGACGGCGGAGCGGCTGGCGCGCTCGCTCTTCTCCCGCGAGCCGATCGACCTCGCCCTCGACCGGCTGGGCGAACCGGAACCCGCCGCGCCCCCGCCGCCGCCCGGGACGACGCGAACCATCCACGAGATCCGCGGGCGCAACGGCACGTGGCAGCGGGAACGTCCGCATAAGATGATCCCGCTGACCCAGGCCCTCATCCGCGTGAAGGGCGAATGGTTCCCGGCGCTGACCAAACCCGACTCCCTGCGGGCCATCCCGATCGGCACGCCTTGCAAGCTGCCCCAACCGGATGGCACCTTCCGGTACGGTCGGGCGGTGCCGCTGGCACGCTTCCCCCGCGCGGGCGAACGCGACACCTTGGTGCCGGCGGATTGGCTGCGCAAGGCGTTGCGCGACCTCGACCAGGGTCGACCGCGCGATCGCGCCTGGAAACTGGAGACCTTGGAGAAGGAACTGCTGCCCTTGCTCCCGCGGCTCACCCGCGGTGGCGTCGCCGCCGGCGCGCCGTACATCGCCCAGGAGACCTTGCTGGTGAAGCTCGACTACGCCCGCGCGGAGGTGAAGGCCATCCCGGACGCCGACGACCAGTGGCTGATCAACCCGGAGACGCGCACGACCGAGGTGACCGACATCGACCTGCGCGAGGTGCTGGGGGGCGGGACGTTGCACACGGCGCGAGCCGGCCGGCTCTGGTTCAAGCTGGGGCTGATCGACCGGCAGGGCCGGCCGACGGAGCGGGGCGAGATCGCCGCGCGTTTCCAACACGGCGAAGGCCTCGCGGTCGCGGCGGCGCTGGAGGACCCGACCTACGACGTCGAGGCGCTGGCCTGGGACCTCGCGGAACTCCGCGCGGGCGAGCGCGTCGCGGCCACGGCCCGCAGCTCGAGCCGCCTGGGCGCCTGCTGCCGGCTCGCCTACAAATCGCTGACGGCGGCGGGTTACCTGCGCGAGGGCCTGCCGGCGGGCTTCGGAGAGGGCTGCGCCGAGGCCATGAAGGCCTACGCGCTCCACGGGAAACCGCCCGCCGACCGGCAGGAAGGCCACGGCCCCGGCGCGGGCGACTTCGAGCGCGCGGTGCTGGAATGGCGGAGCACCTTGCAGCTCATCGCGCACGGACCGGACCATCCCGCGCCACGCTGGCAGGAACTGAAACGGGCCGCCGCCCGGGTCCTGTCCCAGGTCGGCGGCCCGCGTTCCGGCCCGCGCTGAGGCGGCTTACTTCCCCTTGATCGCCTTGGCGGCGGCCTTGGCCATCTCGGCCGCGCCGTCGTTGTTCGGGTGCACGCGGTCGGGCAGCATCTCGGGGTGCGCCTCGAGCGCGGCGTGCATGTCGATGACCTCGGCGCCGAGCTCCTTGGCGAGCGCGTCGATGCGCGGGATCTCCTTCTGCACGTTGGCCTCGTTGATGCCGTAGTTGCCCGCGCCGGGCACCGGCACCGGACGGCACACGAAGACCTTCGGCTTGGTGGACAGTTTCTGGAAGGACTTCACCAGTTCCTTGTAATCGGCGTCGAACTCCGCCTCGTGCTTCCAGTTCTGGGGCTTGGTGTCGTTCGTGCCGAGCATGATCACGACCACGTTCGGGGCGAAGCCGAGCGCGTCCTGGTAGCGCTTCTCCTTCCAGTAGGGGAAATCGCCCTTCTTGAGAAGGGTGCGACCGCTCACGCCGAAATTGCCGACCTTGTACTTGTCGCCCAGGAGGGCCTGCAGCTGGTCGGGATAGGCCATCCCCTTCCCCTTGGTGCCGGAACCTTGGGTGATGCTGTCGCCCACGCAGGCGACCTTGATGACCGGGGCCTCGTCGGCCGCGGAAGCGACGAGCGTGAGCAGGGAGGCGGCGGCGAGGGAGAGAAGACGGACCATGGGGATGGGGTGAGGTGAGCGAGGAATAAGGGTAATAGGAGGGAATGGAAAGAGAAAGGGGTGGCATCAAAAGGGCTAGGACTGGGGCTTGGGCCAGGGCGAGGGCTAGGCACAGGGCGAGGCGCGAGGCCAGGAGAAGAACGGCATCATGGAAGCTTGGCCTGCCTGGCCCTATCCCTGCCCCTAGCCCGCCTACTTCCACCACTATCCTTGCCCTCCCCTCCTTTTCGCCCCAACCTGACCGGACAGTCATACACGCGCATCCGCACGGAGCAATCCGTGAGGAAAGTCCGGACATCACCGGGCAGGATTCCCGCCGCAAGTCGGGGCACGACGCAAGTCGTGACGGACAGTGCCACAGAGAACAAACCACCTCCCCCGCAAGGACGGAGGTAAGGGTGAAAAGGTGGGGTAAGAGCCCACCGCTCCGAGGGTAACCGAGGAGGCAGGGTAAACCCAATCCGATGCAAGACGAACAGGGACCGTCCGAGGTCGCCCACCAAGGTCCCGGGTTGTCGCACCGCCGCAAGGCGGGTCCGCAAGGTCAGAGAAATGGATGCGCAGGGGGTCGGCGAGAGCCGCCCTGGACAGAATCCGGCTTACAGTGCATGGCTCAAAAGACGGAGGGTCGGACGGAAACGTCCGACCCTCCCCCTTTTTCCGTCCCGGCGCCCGACCTCAGCCGCGCTGCGCGATGCCGACGTACTGGCGCTCG
>JBEGOO010000240.1:0-5001 GCA_041182045.1 Verrucomicrobiota bacterium | reverse complement strand
CGGCTTCAAGTCCGTGAAGGACGTCGTCCATGTCCACGACCTGCACGCGACCATCCTGCGTCTCCTCGGCTTCAACCACGAGGAGTTCACGTTCCGCAACTCGGGCCGCGACTACCGCCTGACCGACGTGCACGGGAAGATCGTGCGCGACTTGATCGCCTGACCATGCGCCGCCTGCTCACCCTGCTCGCGGCGGCGACCGCCGCGTTCGCCCAGCCCGCCCCTCAGGTCATCAAGGATATCGGGTATCGGACCGGCGACGACCTGACGGCCTACGAGAAGGAACGCTGCAAACTGGACCTCACCCTGCCCGCCCCGACCGGCAAACCTTTCGCGACCTTCGTCTGGTTCTACGGCGGTGGACTGAAGAACGGCGGCAAGGACCTGCCGTCCGAGCATGGCGCGGAGATCGCCGCGAGCTTCGCGCGCGAAGGCATCGCCGTCGTCGTACCCGACTACCGCCTGAACCCCCGGGCCAAATACCCCGAGTATGTCGACGATGCCGCCGCGGCCTTCGCCTGGACCGTCCGCCACATCGCCGGCCACGGCGGCGACCCGCGCAAAGTCTTCGTCGGCGGCCACTCCGCGGGCGGCTATCTCGCCTTGCTCGTGGGCTTCGACGAAGCCCGCCTGCGCCCCTACGGCCTCGGCCTGAAGGACGTCGCGGGCATCGCGCAGGTCAGCGGCCAGGTCTTCACGCATTACACCGTGCGCGAGGAGCGCGGGCTCTCCCGGTACGCGACGATCGCCGACGAGGCCGCCCCCGCCTTCTTCGTGCGCAAGGCGTTGCCGCCGCTCCTCACGATCTACGCCGAGAACGACATGGCCGGCCGGGCCGAGGAGAATCTCTACCTGCTGGCGATGCTCAAAGGCGCCGGACACGCGGACACGACCTCCCTCAAGGCCGTCGGCAAGGACCATGGCAGCGCGGGCCATGACCTGCGGTTCGCCGACGACCCCGGCCACCGGGCCGTGGTCCGCTTCATCCAAGCCCAGGCCGAGCGGCGCTGAGGACCGCGGTCGCCCCGCGTTTTCCCGCTTCCCCTGTCGGCCGATTTCGACAGGTTGGGGAGACCCCGCCATGCGACGTCTCCTCGCCCTGTTGTTGTCCCTGCCCGGCCTCCTCCGCGCCGAGTCGCCTCAACCCGTCTACGACGTCGTCGTCTACGGCGGCACCTCCGCGGCGATCATCGCCGCCGTGCAGGCGAAGAAGATGGGCAAGACCGTCATCGTCGTGAGCCCCGACAAGCATCTCGGCGGCCTCTCCAGCGGCGGCCTCGGCTGGACGGATTCGGGCGATAAGTCGGTCATCGGCGGGCTGTCGCGCGACTTCTACCACCGCGTCTGGCAGGTCTACCAGCAGCCCGAAGCATGGAAGCACGAGGCCCGCGAGAAATTCGGCAACAAGGGGCAAGGCACGGTCGCGATGGATGCCGGCGAGCGGACGATGTGGATCTTCGAACCGTCGGTCGCCGAGAAAGTCTTCGAAGGTTACGTGAAGGAGTTCGGCCTGCTCGTCGAGCGCGACGAGTGGCTCGACCGCGCCCACGGCGTCGAGAAGCAGGACGGACGCATCGTCGCGATCACGACCCTCGGTCGCCGACGCTACGCCGGCAAGGTCTTCATCGACGCCACGTACGAGGGCGACCTCCTGGCCGCCGCGGGCGTCAGCTACACCGTCGGCCGCGAACCCAACGCGGCCTTCGACGAGACCTTGAACGGCATCCAGCTCGGCCACGCCAAGTCGCACCAGTTCGCCGGCAAGATCGACCCCTACGTCATCGAGGGCGACCCGAAGTCCGGTCTGCTGCCCCGGATCCAGGACCTTCCCGTCGGCGGCAAGGACGGCGAAGGCGACCGGAAGATCCAGGCCTACAACTTCCGGATGTGCCTCACCAAGGTCGAGGCCAACCGCGTGCCCTTCCCCAAGCCCCCGGGCTACGACCCCAGGCAATACGCGCTGCTGGCCCGCGCGCTCCAGCAAGGTTCGACCCATGTCTTCGGCAAGTTCGACCTGATCCCGAACGCGAAGACCGACACCAACAACCACGGCCCCTTCTCGACCGACAACATCGGCATGAACTGGGACTACCCCGACGCCTCCTACGAGCGTCGCCGCGAGATCGTCGCCGAGCATCGCCAATACCAGCAGGGCTACCTCTACTTCCTGGCCAACGACCCGTCCGTGCCCGCGAAGATCCGCGAAGGCTTCGCCCAGTGGGGCCTGGCCAAGGATGAATTCACCGACAACGGCCACTGGCCGCACCAGATCTACGTCCGCGAAGCGCGCCGCATGACCTCGGACCTCATCATCAACGAGAACCACCTCAAACGCAAGACCCCCACGCCCCGCTCCGTCGGCATGGGTTCCTACAACATGGACTCGCACAACGTGCAGCGCATCGTCGTGAAGGACCCCGACGGCAAGGCGTACGTCCGCAACGAAGGCGACGTTCAGGTCAACCCCGGCCGACCCTACCCGATCGACTACGGCGCCCTCGTGCCGAAGAAGGACCAGTGCGCGAACCTCATCGTGCCCGTCTGCGTCAGCTGCACCCACATCGCCTACGGCTCGATCCGGATGGAGCCTGTCTTCATGATCCTCGGCCAATCCGCCGCCACGGCCGCCGCGCTGGCCATCGATCAAGGCGTCCCCGTGCAGGACGTCCCCTACGCCGACCTCAGCGCCAAACTCATCGCCGACGGCCAGATCCTCGACCGCGCGGCGAGCCCGAAGTCCGTGCGCCGCGACGCCAAGGAACTCCCCGGTGTCACCGTCGACGACGCCGACGCCCAGCTCACCGGCACCTGGACCGAGAGCACCGCCTCGGCCAGCTTCATCGGGACCGGGTATCGACATGACGCCAAGGGCGAACACGGCACCGTCTCCGCGCGCTTCGAAGCCAAACTGCCCAAGGCCGGCAAGTACGAGGTCTTCCTCGCGCTCGTCCCGAACGCCAACCGCGCGACCAACGCCACCATCATGGTCGCCCACGCCGGCGGCGCCGACGTGAAGCGCTGGAACCTCCGGGACAAGACCGCCAACGGGCTGTTGAGCCTGGGCACCTACGCCTTCGATGAACAACATCCCGCCGTCGTGACCATCAGCAACCATGGCGCCGACGGTTTCGTGGTCATCGACGCGGTCAACTGGCAGGCCCGCTGAACGATGCGCGCCCGCCTGCCCTGCCTGCTCGCCACGCTGGCGCTCCCGGCTCTCCTCGCCGCCGACGGGGAGGTCGCGTTCAACCGCGACATCCGGCCGATCCTCTCCGAGCAGTGCTTCTCCTGCCACGGCTTCGACGCCAAGCATCGCAAGGCCGGTCTCCGGCTCGACACCCGCGAAGGCGCGCTCGCCGACCATGAGGGCACGCGCGCGATCGTCCCCGGTGATCCCGCGAAATCCGAACTCTGGAACCGCCTCCTCACCAAGGACCCGGAGGACATCATGCCACCGCCCGACGCGCACAAGCCGGCGCTGACGGCCGCGCAGCTCGCGAAGATCAAGAAATGGATCGAGGACGGCGCACCCTACGAGGCCCATTGGTCGTTCCGCACGCCCGTGAAGCCCTCGCTACCCGTCCAAGGCCCCGCCGCCATCGATGCGCTCATCGGCCGCACGCTCGCGCAGAACGGATTGAAGCCCTCGCCCGAGGCCTCGCCTGAGAAACTCCTCCGCCGCGTCACCCTCGACCTGACCGGCCTGCCGCCCGACCCCGCCGAGCTCGACGCCTTCCTCGTCGCGCGCAGGACGGACCCCGAAGCCGCGTATCGCGCCGCCATCGATCGTCTCCTCGCCAGTCCCGCCTACGGCGAACGCTGGGGGCGCTGGTGGCTCGACCAAGCCCGTTACGCGGACAGCAACGGCTATTCCATCGACGCGCCCCGCACCATCTGGAAATACCGCGATTGGGTCGTCGGCGCGCTGAACGCCGACCAACCCTTCGACCGCTTCTCCATCGAGCAGCTCGCCGGCGACCTGCTCCCCGACGCCACCGAAGCCCAGCGCGTCGCCACCGGCTTCCATCGCAACACCTTGCTCAACCAGGAAGGCGGCATCGACGTCGAGCAGTTCCGCGTCGACAGCGTCTTCGACCGCGTCGCCACCACCGGCACCGTCTGGCTCGGGCTCACCATCGGCTGCGCGCAGTGCCACGACCATAAGTTCGACCCCATCGCGCAGAGGGACTTCTACCGCCTCTTCGCCTTCTTCAACAACCAGGACGAACCCACGATGCGCGTGAAGGACACCGGTCGCGACGCCGCGGTCCTGGCCAAGGAAGCCCAGGCCGCCGAGGCCGAGATCGTCGCGCTCATGGGGCGTCACGCCGACGCCTACCGCAAGTGGGAGGAGGGCCCGGCGAAGTCCTCCAAGAAACTCGCCAAGGGCATCACCGCCCTGCTCAAGAAGGACCCCGCCCGCCGTTCCGTCGCCGAGCGCGCCACGCTGTATGCCGCCGGCCCCGGGGCGGAGGACGACGAGTTCAAGGAACTGCACCGCCGCTTCATGGAGCTCAACGAGACCCTGAACGGCGGCCCCACCACGCTCGTCCTCAAGGAACGCGCCACCCCTCGGCAGACGCACCTCCTCATCGCCGGCGACTTCACCCGCCCCGGCGAGCCGGTGACTCCCGGGACGCCCGCCGCGCTCCATCCGCTCGACGTCGGCCAAGCGCCCGTCGATCGCCTCGCCCTCGCGCGATGGATCTTCGCCGACGGCAACACCCTGACCTCCCGCGTCATCGCCAATCGCGTCTGGCAGGCCTACTTCGGCCGCGGCCTCGTCGAGACCGAGAACGATTTCGGCTCGCAAGGCACCGCGCCCTCGCACCCCGAGCTCCTCGATTGGCTCGCCGTCGACCTCAAGGAACACGGCTGGAGCCTCAAGTCGCTGCACCGCACGATCGTCCTCTCGCGCACCTACCGTCAGGACTCCGCCACGCGCCCCGAACTCACGGAGAAGGACCCCGGCAACCGCCTCCTCGCCCGCCAGACCCGTCT
>JBEGOO010000239.1:0-2531 GCA_041182045.1 Verrucomicrobiota bacterium | reverse complement strand
TCCTGATGATCTACAACCTCGGTCGGACCATCCGCGCCGGCGCCCCGGTCGACGGCACGGCGGAGTTCCGCGCCGAACCCGCCCCCGCGGCCGAACCGGCCTTCGCCGGCTTCCTCAACGCCCCCGTCCTCTACACGCTCGGCATCATCGCGTCCGTCTGTCTCTGGCTCCTCGGGCGCGACGGCTGGATGCTGACGGGTCTCATCGGGACCGTCGGCCTGACCGTGGCGATGGTCGCGCATTTCGAACTGAAGGGCTACGGCTGGAAACGCTGGCATGAGCAGCTGCTCCACCACGCCCTGCCCTTCACCCTGCTGACCTTCATCGCCATCGCGATCGGCGGAGCGCTCCAGATCATCCCCACCGTCGTGCTCTATCGAGGCACCTCCTCCGACCAGGCGCTCGAGGGCCGTCTGCAGCGTCCGTACCGCCCGCTCGAGCTGGCCGGCCGCGACCTCTACATCCGCGAAGGTTGCTACAACTGCCACTCGCAGATGATCCGCACGCTGAAACCCGACATCCTCCGCTACGGCGCCGGCCAGGGCTACTCCCGCCTCGGCGAATCGATCCACGATCGCCCCTACCAGTGGGGCTCGCGCCGCACCGGACCGGACCTGGCCCGCGAAGGCCTGCTGCGCCCCGACCTCGGCTGGCACTACCGCCACCTGCTCAACCCGCGCGACCTGGAGGTCGATTCGATCATGCCCGCCTACCCATGGCTGGCGCGCGACCTCGTGAACCGCGGCGAGCTCTTCGGCAAGATCACCGCCCTGCGCGCGCTCGGCGTCCCGTACAAGGCCGAGGCCGCCACGCCCGCCGCCATCCAGGCCGATTATGACGAGCAGGCCAAGGAAGTCGTGAAGCTGCTCGCCGACAAGGGCGTCTCCGCCCGCACGGACGAGGAGATGGTCGCGTTGCTGGCCTACCTCCGCTGCCTGGGCGCCAACCTCGAACCCGCGGCCCCGGCCGCCGCCCGCTAAGCCATGTTCCGCCGCATCCTCTGGGAGGACACCCTCCAGGATCTCCAGACCACCGGGCTTTTCCTGCTGGCCGTCGCCCTCGTCCTCCTCGTCGCCCGCGTGCTGCTCACACCCGCCGCGGAGACGCGGCGGATGGCCGAACTTCCCCTCTCCGACGACTAACCCGACCTCCCTCCCATGGCGACACTCCCTCCCGACCCGGACCGACCGGTCATCATGCCGCACAGCTATGACGGCATCCAGGAATACGACCAACGTCTGCCGAACTGGTGGCTTTTCACGCTCTTCGCCTCCATCCTCTTCGCCTTCGGCTACTGGGCCTACCAGGTCCACTCCGGCCTGGGCCAGGACGACCGCGTCGCGCTGGACGCCGACCTCGCCGCGCTCGAGGCCCGGCAGCTGGCGGCGGTGCGGAACCTGGACGACGCCACGCTCTGGAAGATGAGCCGCAACGCCCGCGTGGTAGCCGAGGGCAAGGCGGTCTACGCTTCGCTGTGCTTCACCTGCCACGGCCCGACGCTCGACGGCATGAAGGGGCTTGGCTTCCGCCTCAACGACGACCTCTGGGTCCACGGCAACACGCCCTTGGCCATCTACCGGAACGTCAGCGAGGGCATCGTCTTCGACGGCAAGCCGACGGGCATGGCGGCGCAGAAGATGCTCGGCGCCGAGCGCGTCGCCGCGGTCGTCGCCTACCTGCTCTCGACCCAGCAGGAAGGGGCGCTGAAGGTCATCCCGCGTGGCGCGGAGCCTTCGCAACGCTGACCGATGGACCGCCACCCCAGCCGCGAGCGCGTCACCACCATCGACCAGGACGGCTCGCGCCGTTTCCTGCAGCCCGCCGCGGTCCAAGGCCCGTTCGCGCGGGCCCGGCTGGCGGTCGGTTGGCTGCTGATCACGATCTTCGCGATGCTGCCGTGGATCGAGATCGGCGGCTACCCGGCCGTGTTCCTCGACGTCGAGCACCGCCGGTTCCACTTGTTCGGGGTCACGCTGGGGCTGGGCGACCTGTGGCTGCTCTTCTTCGTCATCTCGGGGCTGGGCTTCACCATCTACGCCTGCACCGCGCTGCTCGGCCGGCTCTGGTGCGGCTGGGCGTGCCCGCAGACGGTCTACCTCGACCACGTCTTCCGCCTCGTGGACCGCTGGCTGGAAGGCGACCACCTGCATCGGCGGAAGCTCGACGAACTGCCCTGGAGCGACGGGCGTAAGTTCCGCCGGCGCGGCCTGCGCGCCCTCGTCTACCTGGTGCTCTGCTGGGCCATCGCCCACATCTTCCTCGCCTACTTCGTGTCGATCCCCGGGCTCTACCCGATGATCACCGGCGCGCCGACGGCGCACCTCGCGGCGTTCGTCGCGATGGCCGTGGCCACCGTCGTCCTGTTCTTCGACTTCTGGTGGTTCCGCGAGCAGCTCTGCCTGATCATCTGTCCTTACGGCCGGCTCCAATCCGCGCTGATCGACGACGACACCATCACCGTCGGTTACGACGCCAGGCGCGGCGAACCGCGGGGCCGCCCGGCGGCGAACGCGCCCGCGGGCGACTGCGTC
>JBEGOO010000238.1:0-9506 GCA_041182045.1 Verrucomicrobiota bacterium | reverse complement strand
CGGGGGCCTGGTCTCCTTGTTCATCGGCGCCCTCACCGTCATCTTCGCGGAGATCGTCCCCAAGCGACTGGCCCTGATCAAGCCGGAGTCCTTCGCGTCCGCCTTCTCGCGTCCGATGGCCTTCGTCGCCGCGGTCTCGTCGCCCTTGGTCGTGACGATGAGCTGGTGCGCCGACGTGGTGATGCTGGCCTTCGGTCGCAAGCGGGCGCCCGAGGACACGATGTCCGAGGACGAACTGCGCATGATGGTCGACCAAGGCATGGCCTCGGGGGTCCTGCATGCCGCCGAGCATCGCATGGTGCATGGCGCCCTCGGGCTCGATCAGATCACCGCCGAGAAGCTGATGACGCCGAGCAACCGGGTCGTCTGGTTGAACCTCGACGACACCGACGAGGTCAACTGGCGCAAGGTCGTCGCCTCGGGCCACACCTGGTTCCCGGTCTTCAAAGGCTCGCCGGACCGTCCGCTGGGCGTGGTCTCGGTCAAGCGGCTCTGGGCCAACCTCTCGCTCGTCGGCTCCGCGGTGATCAAGGACCTCCTGACCGACGCCCCGACCGTCCCGCAGCAGAGCACCGGTACCCAGCTGCTGGAGCGCTTCCGTCGCGACAAGATCCATCTCGCGCTCGTCGTCGACGAGTTCGGCCACGTGCGCGGGGTCGTGTCGTTGAACGACGTCCTCGAGTTCATCGTCGGCGACCTGCCCAACGAAGGCTCCCCGGTCGCCAAGCCGAAGCCGATCCGCCGTCGCGAGGACGGCAGCTGGCTCGTGGACGCCGTGGTGACGTTGGATGATTTCCGCGAGGCGACGGGCATCGTCGGCCGTTTCCCCGGCGAGGGGGCCGGCGGTTTCACGGTCGTGGCGGGCTTCCTGATGCGCAGTCTCGGCCGCATCCCCGAGGAAGGCGACCAGGTCGAGGCGCTCGGTCACCTCTTCGAGGTGGTCGACATGGACGGGCCGCGCGTGGACAAGGTCCTCGTGATGCCCAAGGCCGCGCCGAAGGCCTGAGGCCTGAGGCCTCAGAGCCGCACCGGCAGCCCGGCCGCGCGCAGGTGCTCCTTGGCCTGCCGCACGGTGAAGGTGCCGAAATGGAAGATGCTCGCGGCCAGCACCGCGCTCGCCCCGCCATGGCGGAGGACGTCGGCCAGGTGGTCGAGGGTGCCGGCGCCGCCCGACGCGATCACCGGCACCTCGACGGCGCCGGAGATCGCGTGGTTGAGCGGGACGTCGTAGCCGGAGGCGGTGCCGTCGCGGTCCATGCTGGTGAGCAGGATCTCGCCGGCGCCGAGGTCATGGACCTGACGGGCCCAGGCGACGGCGTCGAGTCCGGTCGGTTGGCGCCCGCCGTGCGTGAAGACCTCCCACTTGCCCGGGGCGACCTGCTTGGCGTCGATCGCGACGACGATGCACTGCCGGCCGAACTTGCGGGCGGCCTCGAGGATCAGCTGCGGATTCTTGACCGCGGCGGTGTTGAGCGAGACCTTGTCGGCCCCGGCGTTCAGCATCGTGCGGATGTCCTCGACCGAGCGAAGGCCGCCCCCGACCGTGAGAGGCATGAAGACCTGGTCCGCGGTGCGCTCGACGACGTCGACGATGGTCGCGCGGCCGTCGCTCGAGGCCGTGATGTCGAGGAACACCAGCTCGTCCGCGCCTTGTTTCTCGTAGGCGGCGGCCACGGCGACCGGGTCGCCGGCGTCGCGCAGCTCCTCGAACTTGACCCCCTTGACCACGCGGCCGGCGTGGACATCGAGGCAAGGGATGATGCGGACGGAGAGCATGGGCGGACCTCTGGGGTAGGGACGGCGGGGGCGGAGGTTAAGCCTAAACTACTCGAGTACCACGGTCACCGGCCCGTCGTTGACGAGGGTGACGGCCATGTCGGCGCCGAACACGCCGGTGGGGACGGGGCGCCCCAGCAGTGCGCCGAGCTCCTGCGCGAAGCGGTCGAAGAGCGGCCGGGCGACCTCGGGACGGGCGGCGCCGTTGAACGAAGGGCGATTGCCCTTGGTGAAATCGGCGAGGAGCGTGAACTGGCTGACGGCGAGGGCCTCGGCGCCCGCGTCGCGCAGGGTGACGCCGAACTTGCCTTGCGGGTCCGGCATCAGGCGAGCCTTGGCGACGTCGGCGGCCAGCCGTCGGACCGTCGTCTCGTCGTCGCCCTGCGCGATCCCAACCAGCAGGAGGTAACCCGGGCCGATCTCGCCGACGGTCCGCCCGTCGACGACGACGGCGGCGGTCCGGACGCGTTGGAGCACGACCTTCATCTTAGATCAAGGCCTCGAGGATGGTGCGCAGCTTCATCTCGGTCTCGGTCGACTCGGCTTGCGGGTCGGACCCGGCGACGATGCCCGCGCCCGCGAACGCCCGGGCCGTGGCGCCCTCGAGACGCGCGCAACGCAGGGCCACGAAAAGCTTGCCGGTCAAGCCATCGGCCCCGACCCAGCCGACGGCGCCGGTGTAGAGCCCACGCGCGTGCGGTTCGAAACCCGGGATGAAGGGTAGGGCGAGGTCGCGGGGTTTGCCGCCGACCGCGGGGGTCGGGTGCAGCTCGCCGGCGATCTCGAGGAAGCGTCGGTCCGCCGGCATCGTGCCCTCGATCGGGGTGCGCAGGTGCATCACGTTCCCGAGGCGCAGGAGTTCCGGTGGTCGCTGCACGGCCGCGAGGACGCCGACCATCTTCAGGCGCCGGAGGATGGAGGCGGTCACGGCGCCGTGTTCCCGCAGGTCCTTGTCGCTCGTCAGGAGGGCCTCCGCCAGGCTCGCGTCCTCGGAGGCCGATTCGCCGCGCCGCGTGGTCCCCGCGACGGATTCGGTGCGGACCGCCCCGTCGAACAAGGACAGGAGCGTCTCCGGCGTGGCGCCGATGAGCGCGCCTTCCGGCTCGTCGACCAGGAAGGTGTGGCAAGGCGGGTTCGCGCGGCGCAGCCGATGGAGGGTCGCGTAGGGGTTGAAGGGTTCGGCGCGGCGCCAGTCGAAGGCGCGGCTCAGCACGATCTTCTCGAAGGCGCCTTCCTTGATCAGCTCCGTCGCGCGGCGGACCGCGGAAGGAAACCAGGCGCCTCCGACCTCGCTCAGTACGGTCGGCACCGCCGCGCGGGGCGGCGGCGGGTTCGAGCGGTAGGCGAAGCGGCGGAATTGTTCCGCGCGGATGGCGAGCCGGGTGGCGCAACCGACGACCGCGGGTTCCGCGAGCGTGACCGTCGTGCGGCCCTGCTCGGTCACCACCTGCCAGGACGGCAGGAAGAGCCGGGCGTCGAGACCTTGCGCTTCGTCGCCGGGGTAGAACGGGAAGGTCGCGATGATGCGCGGGACGCCGCCGACGCAGGTCAGCGAGGCATGCAGTCGGCGCAACCAGGCGTCGGCCGCTTGGAATCGTCCGGCGCCCCGGCCGGTCCAGGTCGCCAACGGCGTGCCGGCCGCGTGGGCGCGCTCCCGGGAAGGGTTCTCGAAGTAGCCTCGCGGGCCCGGCTCATCCAAGGTCTCCAGCACGGCCAACGCATCGAGTTCGGTGACCGGGAAGGTGTACGTCACGAAGCCCTCGCCGGCCCGGGCGCGTTCCGCCTCGGCCAGCACGTTGGTTTCGTCGACTGCGGTCAGGTCGGCCACGCTACGACGATGCGAGGGAACGGCGGTTTGTCGAACTCAGGCCGGGGTCGGGGCCGCGGGCGGCTCGATCGGCGGGAAAAGGATGCACTTTTCGGCGACCTGGGACCCGGTCCCGGCCTGGGACCAGGCGAGCTGGCCCGCGTAGGAGGCGGGGACGGGGCGGCCGATGTTCTCCAGGAGCTTCGCGGCGGTGGCCGGCATCACCGGCAGCAGCAACGTGCCGACGAGGCGGAGCCCCTCGGCGACGTAGGCCAGGCAGGAGTCCAGCCGGGCGCGGTCCGCGGCGTCGGTGGATTTCGCCAGCTTCCACGGGGCGCGCGTCTCGATGTAGGCGTTGAGAGCGCTGACGAAGACCCAGAGGGCCTCCAGCGCATGGGAGATCTGGAAGTCGGCGCAGGCCTCGTCGTGCTTGGTCAGCGTCTCGGCCCACAGCTTGCGGAGGTGTTGCTCGTGCTCCTCGTCCGCGGCCGGCGCCGGCACCTTGCCCGCGTAGTTGCGTCCGACCATGTTCAGCAGCCGGTTGACGAGGTTGCCGAGGTTGTTGCCGAGGTCCGCCTTGTAGCGGTTTTCGAAGGTGGTCGGGGAGAAGTCCGCATCCTGGCCGACCACCATCTCGCGGCAAAGGTAGTAGCGGAAGGCGTCGGTGCCGTGGGAGCGGGCGAAGCCGAGGGTGTCGGTCGCGTTGCCGGCGCTCTTGGAGGCCTTCTGGTTGTTGACCGTCCACCAGCCGTGGACGAGGAGCTGGCGCGGCGGCTCGATCGCGAGCGCCCGCAGCATGCAGGGCCAATAGACCGCGTGGGGCGGCGAGAGGATGTCCTTGCCGATGACATGCACGTCCGCGGGCCAGCGTCCCTGGTCCACCACCGCGGAATAATAATTGGTGAGCGCGTCGAACCAGACGTAGGTCACGAACGAGCGGTCGAACGGCAGCTCGATGCCCCAGGTCAGGCGGGTCTTCGGGCGCGAGATGCAGAGGTCGTTCAGCGGCTCCTTGAGGAACTCCAGCACCTGGTTGCGACGGAAGCGCGGCGTGATGAAGTCGGGGTGCGACTGGATGTGCTCGACGAGCCAGCCCTGGAACTGCGACAGCTTGAAGTAGTAGTTCTCCTCGGTGGTCTGGGTGACCTCGCCGTAGATCTCTGGCCAGGAACCATCCTCGGCGCGGTCCTTGTCGGACAGGAACTGCTCCTGCCGCACGGAGTACCAGCCGGACTTGGTCGCCTTGAAGATCAAACCTTGGTCGAACAGGCGCTGCAGGAAGTCCTGGACCACGCGCTGGTGGCGGGGTTCGGTCGTCCGGATGTAGTCGTCGTTCGAGATGTCGAGTTCGCCCAGCATGGCGCGGAAGACCACGGCGACCTCGTCGACGAGGGCCTGCGGCTCGATGCCGCGCTTCTGGGCGGTCTGCTGGACCTTCTGGCCGTGTTCGTCGAGGCCCGTGAGGAAGTGCGTCTCCCGGCCGAGCAGGCGCATGCGGCGGGCGATCACATCGGCGAGGACCTTCTCGTAGGCGTGGCCAAGGTGCGGGGCGCCGTTGGCGTAGTCGATCGCGGTGGTCAGGTAGAACTTGCTAGGCATGGCGGACCCTTGAGGGATAGGGGAGGGGCAGGGGGTAGGACAACCCCAGAAGCGACCCGTCCAGCCGGCCCGACGCTCAGCCCGCGGCGCGGACGACGTGGGGCTCGAAGGCGATCTCGAAGGCGTAGGTGCCGCCGGCGCGCAGGGCCATCGGCTTGTCGCGCTGCAGGGTCTGGTAGAAGTGGACCTTGCCCCAGCAGGTGCGGTGGCGAGGGTCCTCGCTCACGACCCGGGTCTCGCCCCAGGTGGCGTGGAAATCGTCCTTCAGGACCTCGCAACGGTGGGACTCCGGACCCAGCACCCAGGCGTTGCCGGGCGTCATGCGGGAATGGGTGGCGGCGATGGGCAGGACCAGGCGGAAGTCGTCCAGGGTCACGGCGGACTTCGCGGTCAGGAGGTAGCGGGCGACGATGCGGCCGCCGCTGAATTCCCAGTCGACCTTGAGCGAGCCGATGTTCGCGGACAGTTTCTCGTCGCGGTCGATGAGGTCGGGCTGCTCGAAGCGGAAGTGATAGGTGCCGGCCTTGGCGCCCATGGCGACCTGGGCGTTCTTGCCGTAGAAGGACGGCGTGAAGGCCTTGCCGCCGATGGTCAGCTCGGGGATGAACGGGCTGACCGCCTGGTTGGATGGCCAATCGAAGACGCCCGGCATGTGCGGGAAGGCCAGCGAATCGCAGAAACGATGCGAGCCGGCCGACACGAGGGGCAGCAGGACATGGAGCCCGGAGACCGGATCCAGGTAGGAAAGCAGCCCCTGCTCCTTGCGCGGGGACTTGTCGAAGGAGAAGAAGCGGCAGACCGGCGCCTTGCCGGCGGGCTTCACGACGTCGAGGGCGCCGCCGATGGTCTTGGCCAGGCGGGACCACTGCGACAGGTAGCGGGCGGCGTCGAAGTTCGCCATGCGGGTCGTGTGGCCCGGGATGGTGTCGCGTTCGGCGTCGCGGATGACGATGAGCCCGTGCTCGGCGTCGAAGAAGGTCGTGAAGAAGTTGGCGTAGAGGCGGCGGACCAGGTCGCGGGCGAGCGCCTCCTTGTCGGCGGCGATCCAGCGGTCGCGGAGCGCCTGCAGGAGCAAGGTGATGCAATGCATCTGGCCGTAGGCGCCGATGCCGCGGCCGTAGCTCCAGCCCAGGCCGTCGTCGCGCGTCGTGTCGAGGATGACGCGGATGTACTTCTCGACGTGCGTGCGGAGCTTGGGGAGCTTGGCGTCGCGCAGCTGGATGTTCGCGTGCAGCTGCAGGGCCTGGCGGATGAAGATCAGCGACACCACGCCGTAGAGGTCGAACGCGCCGCCGAAGTGGTCGGCGTTCGCCGCGCGGGAGGCTTCGTCGTGGAAGCCGCCGGAGGAGCTGGCGGTGATGCGGTCGACGAAGCGGTCGACGAGCGGGCCCGTCTCGTCCTTCTTCGTCAGTCCGAAGGAGAAACGACAGACAGCCTTGGCGATGTCGAACGCCTGCACGTGGTCGTGGTGGTCGTGCTCGACGGCCAGCCGTTCGTCGATCGACTGGCGGGTGGCCTCGTCGAGCTTCTCCCAGACCGGGTTGCGCTCGCGGGTCGGACCGAAGGCCAGCAAGCCCAGGCAGGCGAAGGCCATGCCGTTGTCGGAGCCTTGGCTCAGGCGGACCTGGGCGGTGATGGTGCGGGCGACGATCTCGACGATGTTGAGCCGGTCGAGGGTCAGCTCGCCGGTCGCGCGGTAGTATTCCCCGAAGGCGAGGGCGGCGTGGCCGGGTTCATCGGCGCGGGAGACCTCACCGGGGACGGGGGTGACGGTGCCGTCCGGGGCCAGGGATCCAAGGTTGAGTTTGAGGAGGGCCTTGGTCTGGTCCAGGCACTGGCTCGCGAAATTCTGCATTGAGGAAGGGTTTTGGATTGGGGCACGGCACCCCCCTGTCAACACCCCACGTAAAAAAATCGTAAGATGAGCCTCGGAAGAGGCCGTGGAGGGCCGCTCAAGCCCTGAAAACAACCTCGATCGGGCAGGCGGCGACGCGGTCCTGAAGCCGGGCCTGGGCCCGGAGCGGCCACCAACGATAGAGGTGGATGTCGATCGGCTTCCAGAGGGCGACCCAGCCGCTGATGGTTAGGCCTTCCCGGACCCAGTCCAGCCAGCGAGGCTCGAGGGGGAGCAACCCGCGCAAGGCCAGCATGGCGCCGAGGAAGACCAAGCCGATGGCCAGGGCCGTCCGCCCCTCCCGGAGGAGTTCCTGCAGCTCACGCCGGCTCACGGCGGCGCGGTAGGCGAAGTAGTGCCGGATCGACTGCTCGACCATGGTCGTGACCGCGGGGTCGGCGGGTTGATGGAGCACGACGCGCAGGCGGAGTCGCTCGCGCGATTGCGCGCGGTGCTCGCGGGCCCAGCCGACGATGAATTCCTCCGCGTCGTGGTCCAGGTCGCGTTCGTGGAACGGCGACGGGTCCATCGTGTTGAACAGCTGCCCGACGTGGTTGAGCCGCAGCTCGATCAGACCGGGGGTGTTTTCCATGCGCTCATCCTCCCACGGGAGGGCGCAGCTGGTCGATGAAGAAACGCAGTCGCTTCGCCCGCATGTCGGGGCGTTCGCAGGCGCCATGGTTGGCGCCGGGCACGACGTGGAGCTCGAACAAGTCCCGCTTGCCGGCGGCCAGCAAGGCGTCGCGCAGGTCGTAGGTGCACTTCACGTCCACGTTGGTGTCGGACTCGCCGACGGACAGGAACAGGTGGCCGCGCAACCGGGCCGCGTCCGTCGCGCAGGAGTTGGCCGCGTACCACGGGCCGACCGGGTAGCCCATCCACTGCTCGTTCCACCAGAGCTTGTCGACGCGGTTGTCGTAGCAGCCGCAGTCGGCCGCGCCGGCCTTGTAGAAATCGCCATGGCGGAGCAGGGCGTGCACCGTGTTCTGGCCGCCCGCGGAGCCGCCGAAGATGCCGACGCGCCCGAGGTCCATGGCCGGCTCGCCCTTGGCGAACTCGGTCATCCAGCGGATGCGGTCCGGGAAGCCGGCGTCGCGCAGGTTGCGCCAGGCCTCTTGGTGGAATGCCTTCCCGCGGTTCCAGGTCCCGCGTCCGTCGATCTGCACGACGTAGAAGCCCTTCAAGGTCGGCTCCCGGTGGTTGTTGTTCCAGAAGGCGAAGCTGCGCGGCACGAACGAATCCTGGGGGCCGGCGTAGATGTATTCGAGCACCGGGTATTTCTTCGCGGGATCGAATGGGTAGGGACGGTTGACGACCCCCCAGATGTCGAACTTACCGTCGCGATCCTTGGTGTGGAAGCGAATCGGCTCCTGCCAACCGGCGGCCTTCAGCTTCTCGAGCGACCCGGTGAGCAAGGTCGCCAAGGCCCGGCCATCGGCGGTGGCGCGCAACGTGAAGGTCGGGGCCAGGTCGACGCGGGAGGCGGTATCGATGAAGTATTTGCGCCCCGGCGAGAACTCGACCGTGTGGTGCGCGTCGCCCGGCGTGAGGTCGAGCGGCGGGCGGCCGTTCACGTCGGTGCGGTAGAGATGCTGTTGATAGGGGTTCTCGTCGGCCGCGCGGCCAAGCCCGAAGTAGAGGACCTCGCCGGATCGGGCGTCGACCTCCACGACTTGTTTCATGAGGCCGGGGCCGCTGGTCACCGGGTGGAGCGTGCGACCGGTGGTGAGGTCAACCAGGTAGAGGTGGTTGAAACCGCTGCGTTCGGAGGCCCACAGCGTGCGGTTCTCGTTGAGGTCGTGGCGATACCGGCTCCCGTAGGTGAAGACGAATTTCGGATCCTCCTCCACGAGCAGTTGCCGCCAGCGGCGCGTGTCGGCGGAGTATTCGATGATGCCATGGCCGGTGAAGCCACGCTTCACGAACTGGCTGCGCAGCCGCCGGCCGTCGGCGGTCCAGTCGAGGCGATCCGTGTTCATCGCCAACGGCAGGACTTCCCGCGAAGGGGTCGAGGGAGCCTCCCCGGCGACGGAGAAGACCCAAGGAAGCCGCTCGGTCTTGTCGTCGCCCGGCTTGTCGTAGGGGATGTCCTTCTTCGTGCCTTTGAGCGAATCGACCACGGTGTACTGGCGGATCGGCACGACGCGTTCGCGCCAGAGCGCGAAGCGCCTGCCGTCGGGGGCCCAGGAGACGGGGCCGACCCAGCCATCCTGAGGTTTCCCATCCTGCGTCAGGGCGCGGGCCGTCTCGGGACGGGCTTCTTCGGTCAGCACCACGTTGCCATCCTTCAGCGTGACGCGCCACTTGCCGTCAGGAGAGCGATCCCCGAGCCGCGTCGAGGACAGGAGGTTCTCGCGACCGACGGATTGGACGCGATTGACGTAGGCGTCGGCCTTCGGGGTCTTGCCGGGAGGCGTCGGGGTCAACGTG
>JBEGOO010000237.1:0-4491 GCA_041182045.1 Verrucomicrobiota bacterium | reverse complement strand
CGCGGGCGCCCTGGGCTTCTCCATCTCCGGCGCCGGCCCCAGCGTCTTCGCGCTCTGCGAAGGCGAGGCGGTCGCCCGCCGCGCCGCCGCCGCCGTGGCCGAGGTCTTCGCCTCCGTGCCGATCCTGGCGACGCCGTACGTCTCCCGCATCAACCCGCAGGGCGTCCATGTCGTCGCGCGCGCCTAAGCTCGAGTTCGTCTCCACCGCCGACGCCTCCTGCCGGGGCGGCCTGCGCGAGGTGCTGCTGTCCCCGATGCCGGCCAAGGGCGGGCTCTGGGTCCCGACCGTCATCCCGCGCCTGCCGGATGATTTCCTGGCCTCGCGCCGCGACGTGCCGTACGCCGAGCTGGCCGAGGCCGTCATGGCCCCGTACTTCGCGGACGAACTGGGCGCCGAGGTCCTGCGCGCCGTCTGCCGCGAGGCGTTCGACTTCCCGGTCCCGCTGACGTACGCGGGCGACCCCGCCGGCCGCATCGGCGTGCTCGAGCTCTTCCAAGGCCCGTCGGCGGCCTTCAAGGACTTCGCGGTCCGCACCTTGGTCCGCGTCACCGCCCGCGTCCTGGCGGATGATTTCCCGCAGCTGACCGTGCTCGCCGCGACCTCCGGTGACACCGGCGCCGCGGTGACCGAGGCCTGCGCCGGCGTGCCCGGCGTGCGCGCCGTGGTCCTGTACCCGCGGGTCGGCGTCAGCGGCGTCCAGGAATCCCAGATCGCGCGCGCCCGGCCCGGCGTCGTGGCCCTCTCGGTCGACGGCACCTTCGACGACTGCCAGTCGCTCGTGAAGCGCGCCCTGGCCGACGCCTCCCTGCAGGGGCGCCGTCCGCTCCTCACGGCGAACTCGATCAATCCCGTGCGCCTCATCGCGCAGGTACCTTTCGCCTACCACGTCCGCCGGCTCGTCGCCGCGGGCGCCAAGCTCGGTATCGTGGTCCCCTCGGGCAACCTCGGGAACGTCGGCGCCGTCCAGCTGGCCCGCCGCATGGGCCTGCCGGTCGAGGCGCTGGTCGCCGCGACCAACGTCAACTCGCCCCTGCCCGAGCTCTTCGCCACGGGCGCCTACCGGCCGCGCCGCGCCCAGCCCACCGCCTCCAACGCGATGGACATCGGCGCGCCGAACAACCTCGACCGCCTGCTGGCCTGGCGCGAGGGCGGCCCGTCCGTCGAGGCCGTCACCGTCGACGACGCCACCACGCTCGACACCATGCGCCGCGTCCGCGCCGCGACCGGTTATATCCTCTGCCCGCATACCGCGGTCGGTTGGAAGGCCGCCGAGGACCTGCGGGCGCGCCGGCCCGACCTCGACCAGGTCATCGTGTTCGGCACCGCCCACCCGGCCAAGTTCCCCGACATCCTGCAGCAGGCCTTCGGCGACGCGCAGGCGTCGACGTTCCCGTTCGCGCTGCCGCCGCCCGCGCCGCTCCGGATCGGCAACGAGTACGAGGCCGTGCGCGCCGTCCTGACGTCCGAGGCGGGCTTCCGCTGACCCGGCTTACTTCTTCTCCGTCGTGACCGCGGCCGGCTTGGCGTCGCGCGGCTGTTCGACGACGATGATGCAGCCGGAGAGCAGCAGGCATGCGAGGGTCAGGAGCAGGACGGTCTTCATGGCCCCACCTTGGCGGGAGGCGGCGGGTTTGGCAAATCCGCAAAAAGAAAGGCCGCCTGACGGCGGCCTCGGGGCGGGGCGGCGGGGCCGTTTATTCCGGCTCCGCGACCGCGAAGGTCACGTTGTTGATGTCCGCGCGGGCGAGGACATCGAGCACGTTGATGACGCGCTCGTAGCGGGCGGCCTCCTCGGCCTGCACCGTGATGAGCAGCTTGGTCTTCGATTGGATGGCGGCCTGCTTGAGCTTGGTCATCTCGTTGAAGAGGCCGTCGAGGGTCTTGTCCTGGGGCGTGCCGACCGGGTCCTCGTTGATGGTGATCTGGCCGCTCTCCGCGACGCCGATCGTGATCTCGTCGGGGATCTCGGTCTCCTTGGCGGTCTCGGCGTTGCCGGGGAGGGTGGTCTTGAGCTCGTGCTCGACCTTCACGGCGCCGGCCATGACCATGAAGAAGAGCATGATCACGAAGACCACGTCGATCATCGGGGCGATCTGGAAACCGGCGTCGGAGGGTGCTTCCTGGGGGGCTTGTTTCATGGCTTATTCCTCGCGGTTGAGGCCCGAGAAGGCGATGTTGTCGATGCCGGCCTCGCCACCCCACTCGAGGGCCTTGGAGATGTACTTGGCGTGGCAGTCCTTGTCGGCGCGGATCAGCAGGCGGTACTTCTCGTTGGTGCCCTTGCGGGCCGCCAGTTCCTTGGCGATGCCGTCCTTGTCGTTCGGGTCGAGCTCGCGGTCGTCGAGCTTGTACTTGGCTTGGCCCGTGGTCTTGTCCCACGAGATGTTGATCAGGCCGGCGGCGGCCTTGTCGTCGCGCTTCACGCCGTGGGCGGCCACGGGCAGGGCGATGTTCTTGTCGACCTTGAGCACCTGGGAGGAGGTGATCGACATGAAGAAGATCAGCAGCACCAGGAGCACGTCGATCATCGGCGCGACCTGGAACTCCGGTTCGCCGTCTCCGCCTCCGCCTCCGCCTGCCATGGTTGTGCTGGGGTTGGGTTAAAGGTGGATCAGGCCTTCGCCTCTTCGTTCGCCGGGGCGGTGTTCCATACCGGCTTGGCCGCGTAGAGCTCGTCGCCGCCCACGTTCTTGCCCTCGATCTCGGCGTAGGGGAAGCCGCGGAAGAGGCCGCCGACGATCTCGGTGACGTCGTGGATGCCCTTCTGGATGCGGTTGCGGAGGAGGTAGTAGGCGATGAACGCCGGGATCGCGATGAAGAGGCCGGAGGCGGTCGCCACGAGCACCTCGCCGATCGCCTCGGCGAGCTTGGAGGGGTCGCCCACGCCGGAGGAGCCCAGCTTCTCGAACGCCTTCATCATGCCCGTCACGGTGCCGGTCAGGCCGATCATCGGGGTGCAGACGCCGATCACGGACAGGTAGGAGGCGCGACCCATGAGGTCGGCCTGGATGCGGGAGATCTCGGAGATGATCGCCTCCTCGGTCATCGTCTTGCCGTCGGGGCTCAGGGCCACGCCCGCGCGGACGACGTCGCACAGCGGGGAGCCGGCGGTCTTGGCGAACTCATGGGCGGCGACGTAGTCGCCGGCGCGGAAGAGGTCGCGGAGCTGGACGACGTGGGCGGTCGGGTAGAGTTTCTTGGCGCTGGTGCGCAGGAAGCCATCGACGATGAACCAGATCATCGCCACGGAGCAGATGGTGATCGGGTACATGACCCAGCCACCTTCATGGAAGAGGGTGAGGAGGGTCTTCTCCTTGACGCCCGGGGCGGCTTCCTGGGCGGAAGCGGCCAAGGTCGAGAGGCCCAGGAACAGGCCGGTCAGGAGGGGGGTGCGGAATTTCATCTTCATGGGGATGATAGGGTAGGTTGGGTGTAGTTAGGAATGGTCAAGGGGGCAAGGACTCACTTGTTGCCCTCGTCCGAGGGCGTCGTCGGGGTGGCGGCGGGTTTCGCGGCGCCCTCGGGGATGACGGCCGCGTCCTGGATCTTGCGCTGGGCCTCCTCGGCCTTCAGGCGATCCTCCTTCGGAAGCAGCTTCTTGGCCTCCTCGGCCTCCTTGGAGGTCGGGTAGGTCGCGACGATGTCCCGAAGGTAGCGGTTGGAGACCTCCTCGAGCTTCTGCTCGCGGGTCGCGGGGGTGTCCATGCCGCGGAAGGAGCGGGCGGCGCCGAGCAGGGCCTTCGGCACGTGTTCCTGCTGGGAGCCGAAGAAGACCGGAACGCGCAGGTAGGTGTTCATCGCGGCCTCGTATTTCTTGGTCGCGAGGAGGGAGGCGCCCTTCACGAGGTGGAGGCGGGCCTGGAGGTCCGGGTCGTCCATCTGCGGGATCAGGGCGGTGGACTCGGAGATGACGGCCTCGTGCTCGCCGCGGCGGGCGCGCTGCATGAGACGGGCGAGCTTGATCTTCGTGGCGAGCTCGGGGATGGAGCCGTCGTCGGCCTTCTCGAGGTTATCGAGGAAGCTGGAGAGGGCGGCGTCGTTCTCGAGCCGGTCGAGCGCGTCGAGCTTGACGATGGAGGCCTTCAGCCACCAGCTGCCGGGGACCTTCTTGATCGGCTCGAAGAACTTGATGACGGGCTCGATGTTGTCGAGGGCCTTGCCCGGCTCGCCGCGCGCGACGTTGTTCTGGGCCTCGGTCAGGCGCTCGGGGAGCGGCCAGACGATGCGTTCGACCTCGCTCAGCTTGCGGGTCATGATCATCTCGGTGCCGTCCTGGAGGGTCGTGCGTTCGACGCTGCCCTTGAGGCTGCTGATCGTGCCCTTCTTCTTGTCGATGACGGGCTTCGGCGGGATGACGGTGTTGTCGACCTTGAACGGGTCGTTGACCTCCCAGCGTTCGCCGCCCTTGAAGACGAGGGCTTGGCCGAAGGCGGAGGCCGTGGCGCCGAGCGCGGCGGCCGCGAGGAGGATTCGGGGGAAGGGGCGCATGG